>JAAZJI010000151.1 GCA_012800465.1 Spirochaetales bacterium | reverse complement strand
TTCATGTCGGGATTTGAACAGGTGTATGCGCTCTACAGCCCGATGGTCTACAGCGTGGGGGACATCATCGAAACCTATGTGTACCGGCAGGGAATCGTCGGAGGGCGGTTCGACTATACGACGGCGGTCAATCTGTTCGGTACGATGATCGGGTTCATCCTGGTCATCATAACAAACTATATCAGCAGGAAGATTTCAGACCATGGTCTGTGGTAACGGAGGAATGGAATGAAGTTTGCATTCAAGAAATATACTCTTCCCGAGAAGATGTTCGTGATTTTCATTTATGTATTCCTGTTCTTGTTCGGCTTGCTCTGTTTTTTCCCCTTTCTGACGGTCCTGGCCCGATCGTTCAGTCCCGAGTTCTATATCCAGCAAGGGCAGGTGATCCTGTTTCCTGTCAAATGGACATTGAACGCCTATCAGAAGGTCTTCCAAGCCAAGCAGATCGTCACGGGTTTCAAAAACAGTCTCTTTGTTGCGGTCGTGGGAACGACGATCAACCTCGTCTTCAGTTTTGCGATAGCGTATCCGCTCTCTCGCAAGCGGCTTCCTCTTCGGCGGACATTCACGGTCATCGTGGTATTCACGATGCTGCTCCCGGTCGCGATCATCCCATTGTACCTGCTGGTGCGCTCATTGAAGCTGCTCAACTCCCTCTGGGCGCTTATCTGGCCGTATGCGATTACCACGTTCAATATGATCATCATCAAGAACTATTTCGAAGGAATACCCGAGAGCCTGGAAGAATCGGCGCTTCTTGACGGGGCGGGGGAGCTGACGATCCTGACAAAGATTTTTCTCCCGCTCTCACGACCCGTCATCGCCGCAATCGGGCTCTTCTACCTCATCTACAACTGGAACATCTTCATGCCTGCGGTGTTCTTTCTCACCCATCCGAGCAAGTATACGATCCAGGTGGTGTTGAAGGACATCATCAGCCAACAGATGCTGGCCGATATGCTTCCATACGGTGTATCCATGCTCCAGCAGTCGGCCGGACCGCAAGGGATCCAATCGGCGGTCACCATCATCACGATGATTCCGGTGCTGGTCATCTATCCATTCATCCAGAAGTATTTTACTTCAGGTCTCATGGTGGGTTCGGTCAAAGGGTAGGTTCGTTCTTTGATCGGATTCGTCGATTGATTTTCCAGGTGAGGAGGAGTGAACCGTGAAGGTGATGGAACTGAGTGAGTTGAAGACATTATATGTAGACCATCTTTTTGATACGTTGGTTCCATTCTGGATGGAGGAGGGGATCGACTGGGAAATGGGTGGGTTTTTCACCTGCTTCAGCAATGACTGCGAGCGACTGGTGTCTACGAACAAGTATGTATGGTCACAGGGAAGATTCCTCTGGATGCTTTCTCGGCTTGCACATGGGTTTGGTAGCTACAGCGACCGGTATTCCCGCAAAGCGTATCTTGATGCCGCCACGTGCGGAGCGGTGTTTCTCAAAGACCGGGCGCTGCTGGAGAATGGCCATGCGGCATGGGCTTTGAATCGGGAAGGAAAACCGATCGCCGTCGACCGTCTGGGCAATGTCGTCGAGGGGGGTGAGCTTGAAAGAGGAATAACCGCCGACATCTTTCTCATCTACGGGATGGGCGAGTACGCTCGGGCCGCAGACAAGCGGGAGTTCTTCGATTTCGCCCTCACTCTCTTCAAGTCGGTGGATGAACGGTTCAGGACGAATACATACCGCTGGGTGCCTCAGGCGGTGCCACAGGGGTACCGGAGCCACGCCCTTTCGATGATCATGCTTGAGACCGCTCAGGAGCTCGCCGCCATCGCGGCGCATTTCAAAGACCCTGCGGAAGAACAGCTTCTGGCGATCAGCCGGGCTTCGGCGGAAACGACCGTCAAATATTTTCTTGATGAGGATGAGCAACGACTCTTCGAGTTCGTCAAGGAAAACGGAGCCTCCGCGTTTGATGAGCTGCTCGCTTCGACGGTCAACCCGGGGCATGCTCTTGAGGATGCGTGGTTCATGCTCCACTGGGCAATGCGATCGAAAGACCGGAAAATTTTGGATGCGGGGCTGAAGGTCGTGCGGTGGATGACGGAGATCGGTGTGGCAAACGAAGAGGGCGGCATTCCCCAGTTCATTCATAAGGACGGAGGGAGACCACGCGGAACGGTATTGCCGATCCACGAAGGAAGTCCCGTCGTAACGGAAATCAGGGAGAATTGGTACAATCGCTTGTGGTGGGTCCATTCCGAGGCCCTCTACGCGTTGATCCTCGCATATGAGCTGAGCGGTGATGAGGGATATCTCGACTTGTATTGGCCGCTTCATGAGTATGTCTTCTCCACGTTCCCCAATCCGAACAAGGAGAAAGGAGAGTGGATCCAGATCAGGGATCGATGGGGGAAGCCCGAGGATAAGGTCGTCGCGCTGCCGGTGAAAGACCCGTACCACATCACCAGGGCGTTCATGCATGCAATCAGGTCTCTTGAACGGATTCTCGACAGGTAAAAGGGACTATCACCGGGAGGATGGTCTTTCATTGATTCCAACGGGGATGAGCAGTTCTTGGTAGGACGATGAACAGGAGGAGGGTAGTGTGGGCACGGTAAAGCATCCGGCTGATGGCAGGACGCAATTGAAGGTCATGAAGCAGATCATAGACGACACGATGATGTTGATGCTTCAGCGCCGGACTCTTCGGCCTGACTATGGATGGATTGACCTGAAGCTTGATGCCATCAGCGGTGAAGATATGTTCGAAAGCGA
>JAAZJI010000150.1 GCA_012800465.1 Spirochaetales bacterium | reverse complement strand
TTCAAGAGGTCAGGGGTTCGACTCCCCTTACCTCCATCATTTTGAAAAAGGCAGCCCATCTCTCCAGAGTGATTCTCTGGGTAGGAGGGTTTTCTTTTTCCCTATATAAAAGCCTACGGCTGTTTTGGCATCTTTCCGGAACTTCACTCCAGCCACCGGATGTTCTCCATTCTCTTCATGTTCATTCTCTGTTTCTGTACTTCAAGTAGCGATACAAAGGGATCTAGTAGACCTGTCAAATAGCGGTGCATCAACCCAACCAACGCCGCTCGTCCTTGAGTCATATTGGGAACCTTCAGGTATTAACCATCTTCTCGGCTTCGGGAGCGCCTTTGGGTTCAAAGACGATAACGTTCACTTCAGATAACTGTGAGAGAGCACTTTCAATACACCCCTTCACGTTACTCCAATCAAGTCCGCCCAAACCACATCCGAGAGGGGGAAGCGCAATTGATTTGATATCCAGGTTGGCTATGACCGTTACCAGATCCTGAAGGCCGGACTCAATATCTTCCATACGACTGGCTTCACGCCAATGCCGTTTAGTCGGGAAATTGATGATATATTTCGGACCAATCAGAGAGCCGGTTTCATGGACAAACATCTTTCCCGGTACAACTTCCTTATGCTTGCAAGCCGATTCGTAAACTTTGAAGTTCTCGGGAAAGCGCTTTTTGAACTGGAGAGCAATTCCACGCCCCATAACACCCACACAATTGACGGTGTTGACTATTGCATCTACATCTTCTCTGAAAATATCTCCTGTTTTGTAAGTAATCATCGTACATTTCTCCTTTAGTAATACCAGTTTCG
Organism: Spirochaetales bacterium; assembly: GCA_012800465.1. GTDB lineage: Bacteria > Spirochaetota > Spirochaetia > Sphaerochaetales > Sphaerochaetaceae > Sphaerochaeta. The sequence continues at coordinate 3,936 of JAAZJI010000150.1, read as the reverse complement.
CCGTACTGACACTGGTGGCCGATGTTTTGCCGAGCTCAAACCTAACCTGACCTGCCGAACTTGCTCATTTGAATACACGCCAATCGCTTCAACCAATGACCATGGAAACTGCTCTTCCAGTAAAAACTTAGTGCCTCGAATATAAGAATTCCAAGAGTAATCGAAAATAGATTATTCCATAGGGAGAAAGTTGTGGTTTAATGAATAGAAGAATACAAGAGGGAAAAGGCGGAGAATGCCCGATCCAATCGTGTTGAAGGAAGATTCAGAGATGAGAAGAATGATTGATCATGGTCAAAACGAACTGAATAGAGAAAACCAACGACTGTCACTCATATGGAAAGCCGCACTGACCGGGGTTGTCGTGGCTGTGGTCGTCATCGCATACCGGATCGTCCTCGGCAGATTGGAGACCCTTTCTTTTCAGCTGTATGGATATGCGAAGAACCATCCCGTCTTCCTCCCCCTTGTCTTCATCGTGCTGGGCATCATGGGCTATGGCGTCGGAACGCTTGTCGCAAAGAATCGGGCGATCAGCGGCAGCGGCATTCCTCAGGTGAAAGGAACGATTCTCGGCTATTTCAACTACAATTGGTTCAACACGCTTTGGTCCAAATTTATTGGAGGGGCGATTGCCATTCTCGCCGGGCTGTCGGTCGGCCGCGAAGGGCCGTCGATCCAGCTCGGCGCCTGTGTCGCCGAGGGCCTTGGCGACAGATTGTGCGATTCCCGCACCGAACGCAACTATTTGATTGCAGGTGGCGCAAGCGCCGGACTGGCTGCCGCATTCAATGCCCCTCTTGCCGGTGTGATCTTTGCGGTGGAGGAGCTGTTTACCTACATATCGTCGCCCATCCTGCTCGTCACCATGGTGTCCGCCATCGTGGCGGGATCCATCGCCAGGCTGATCTTCGGCGCTCATCCCGTTCTTGCTTTTCCCATTCAGAACGCTCTTCCCTTGAGCTCCTATTGGATGATCTGTCTGCTCGGCATCATCTCAGGGGGTGCCGGTTCGTTGTATAATCTCGTCCTGCTGAAAACACAGAAGCTATATAAGAACATATCAAACACGCGATTCCGGGTGATGATCCCATTCTTCCTCGCGGGTCTTCTCAGCCTCGTGTTTCCCGCGGTCCTGGGCGGAGGCCATGCCGCGTTGGAATACCTGAACCCATCAAGCGGTCCGGGGTTTCTCATGACGCTTCTCCTCGTCAAGTTTGTGTTTTCGATGATCAGTTTCGGATCGGGCGCCCCGGGCGGCATCTTCTTTCCCCTGTTGATCCTCGGTGCGATCATCGGAGCCCTCTTCGGAACATTCTCCATCCTGTACCTGGGGTTCGACCCGGCATACATGAACAACTTCATCATCTTGGCCATGACGGGATTCTTTTCAGCGATCGTGCGCGCACCGCTGACCGGTATCGTCCTCCTCTTGGAAATGACCGGATCCTATTCAAGCATGCTTCCATTGGCGCTGGTGGCCATCATCGCCTCCACGACCGCGGACCTCTTGAAAAGCGCACCTGTCTATGAGTCGCTTCTTGAAAACCAGCGCAAGGAAGCCGGTTCCACCGACCTTCCCGACGAGAGACGGACAACCACCGTCGACATGGTCGTGCATCATGGCTCGCTTGCATCCGATGCCCGTATAAAGGATCTTTCGTTTCCGGACGACTGCCTCCTGACCGGAATCCGCAGGGATGGTAAAGAGGTCGTTCCGCGCGGAGGCACCCTGATCCGGGCCGGCGACCACGTTACTGTTCTGATGCACCTTCATGAGGAAGCCGACCACCGAGATACGCTGGCCAAGCTGTTCTCGGTACATGAATAGATCCGTAGGTAAAGAAAAAGAGCCGTCGCTTCCTTTTGCGACAGCCCTTTCGAGTTTTCATCTCAAGCCAAATCGTCATACCGCCGCTTTGAGTTTCGGTTTGATTCCCACCCTCTTTTTCTCCCTCACTTCCCCGGGTTTGAAGTAGGATCCGAGGGCGTTCACCACAAGAACCATCGCGGTGGAGACGAAGATCATGATCAGGCCGAGGGCGCTGAGCCTACCCCACTGGCCATCCTCGCTGAAGCGGAGAATCTGAACCGCCAACGTCTCGGTTCCCGGCCGGGAAAGCACGACCGAGATCGAAAGTTCCCGGAAGAACATCGTAGCCAACAGAATCCAGGAAGAGACGAACCCCGGGACGAGGAGCGGAAGCACGATGCGGCGGAGCGTCGTGGCGAAGGAGGCCCCGCATACCAATGAGGACTCTTCCAGGCTACCATGGATCTGGATGAAGGCGCTGGTCATCGGACGGATCCCATACGGCAGATAGGTCGCGATATAGCCGAAGAAGAGCGCCCAGATCGTAGCGTAGAGCGGAGTCCGCACGAAATACCACATGAAGCCGATACCGATGACGATTCCCGGGAACGAGAAGGAGAGGAAGCTGATCGATTCCAAAAAGCCTGCGGCCTTCGTCTTCACCTTCACGATCACATACGCCACGAGCACCGAGAGGAAGGAGCCGACGGTAGCTCCCGCAACCCCCAGGAAGAGGCTGTTCTTGAGCGATCTGATCGAGACCGGATCCTTGATGACGGTCTTCCAGTTGTCCCAGCTCATCGCGGCGAACGCCTTCGCCCCGGGCACCATGACGTACGGAACAAGCGAGGTGTAGAACAGAACCACGACGGGAAGCAGGATCAACAGGGCGCTGATGAACAGGACGATGATGAACAGCGGAATCCTCCCCTTTCTCAGCTCCACCACGGAAGGCTTGAAACCGCGGCTGCTGACGGTTACGAACTTGTCGCTTGCCCTGGTGTAGTAGCGATAGACGTAGATCAGGCTGATGCTGATCGCCAAGATGCTCATTCCGATCGCCGCGGCCTTTCCGTAATCGGCGATCAGGCTCATCGAAACGACCCGATAGATGAACGTTGAAAGCACATAGATCCGACCGGGCATCCCCAAAACGGAAGGAACCGCGAACGATGCCAGCGCCCGAACGACGCAGAGGATGAAAGACGCCATGATCGCCGGGCGGAGAACCGGCAGCGTGATCCTGAAGAGGGTCTTCAGCGGTCCGGCTTTGAACACCCGGGACGACTCCTCGAGCGTGGCGTCAAAAGAACCCATCGCCGGTGAAATGATCAGATAGGCGATGGGCAGGTCCAACAGCCCCTCGACGACGATCATCCCCGGAATGGTGTAGATGTTGAATGGCGCCTTTGGAAGCGCGAAGAGTCTCGTCAGCCACATGTTGAGGATTCCGTTCGTCGGGTTGAGCAGCAGGGCCCAGCTGACGGCGAACAGAACGTGCGGAATCATCATCGGCATCACCGATACGATCTTGAAGAGAAACTTGAACGGAATGTCGGTGCGGTTGTTCAGATACGCCAGGAAGATCGCCAGCACGGTGGCGAACAGCGCCGAGCCCAGCACGAACGCCACGGTGTCCCACAGGATGTCGATGAGCATCGGGTCGGTGTAGACGGCAACATATTTCTTCAGGGTGAAGTTTCCGAACGAATGCAGATTGTTTGAAAAACTTCCAATGACCAGCATGACCACCGGGGCCACGGTGAGCAGGCTGACGATGACGATGAGGGAATAGGTAAGACGGGCGTTTCTCTTTTCCATGCCGTCCTCCTATCGTGAAACGAGAAGGCAATGATCGGGTTTCATGCTCAGCGTCAATTCATCTCCCTCGACGAGCGTGGTCTCCGGATCGAGCTTCACCAGGACGGTCTCATCCCCGATCAGGACATCGGCTTCGTAGACTTCGCCGACGAACGTCATCTGCCGGATGGTTCCCGCTACCCGGTTCGTGTGCTCGTCGCTCGGATTTCCGGTGTTGATGAACTCCGGTCGCAAGCAGAGGACCAGCTCGGCATCCTTTTCAAAGATCCGCTTGTGGCAGGCGATCTCGCCGATCGGAGTGT
>JAAZJI010000149.1 GCA_012800465.1 Spirochaetales bacterium | reverse complement strand
GTCTCGGCCATTGCGGAATCGAGGATCTTCTTCATCTCCTCGTCGATCCGACGGGCGGTCTCCTCGCTGTAGTCCTTCCGCTGGGTGATCTGACGCCCGAGGAAGAGCGGCTCGCTCTCATCGGAGAGGTTGATGAAGCCGAGATCGCTCATCCCCCACTCCGTCACCATCCGATGGGCGATCTGGGTCGCCTGTTTGATGTCGTTGCTCGTTCCCGTCGTGGTCTCGCCGTAGACGAGCTCCTCGGCGACGTACCCGCCCATCGTCACCTTGATCCAGTCATGCAGGGAGGAGTAGTTCTTGGTATACGCATCCCGTTCCGGCAGGCTGATCGTGACCCCGAGGGCCCGCCCGTGGGGAATGATCGTGACCTTGTGGAGGGGATCGAGATTCTTCAAATGATAGTGCAGCAGGGCGTGGCCCGCTTCATGATAGGCGGTGGCCCGCTTCTCCTCCTCCGTCATCACCCGGGATTTACGGGCGACACCCAGGAGAATCTTGTCCCGGGCCTCCTCAAGCTCCGCCATCCCGACCGTCAGCTTGCTCTTCCGGGCGGCGAACAGAGCCGCCTCGTTGACCAGGTTCGCAAGATCCGCCCCGCTGGTGCCCGCCGAACCGCGGGCGAGCCGCTTCAGGTCGACATCATCTTCCAACTTCACTTTGCGGGCGTGGATCTTGAGGATCTCCTCCCGCTCCCTGATGTCCGGCAGGTCCACGACCACTTCCCGGTCGAACCTTCCGGGACGCAGAAGCGCCGGGTCGAGAATGTCGGGCCGGTTGGTCGCCGCCATGACGATGACTCCGGTGGTGGTCGAGAACCCGTCCATCTCCACGAGGATCTGGTTGAGGGTCTGCTCCCGTTCGTCGTTCCCTCCGCCCAGACCGCCGCCGCGGGTCCGTCCGACCGCGTCCAGCTCGTCGATGAAGAGGATGCAGGGGCTGTTCTTGCGGGCCTGCTCGAAGAGGTCCCGGACCCGGGCCGCGCCCATCCCGACGAACATCTCGACGAAGTCGGATCCGCTGGTGTGGAAGAAGGAGACCCCGCTCTCGCCGGCGACCGCCTTGGCAAGGAGGGTCTTTCCCGTCCCGGGAGGGCCGACCAGGAGCACCCCGCGGGGGATCTTCGCCCCCACCTTGGTGAACTGGTCGGGGTTCTTCAAAAACGCGACCACCTCCTGGAGTTCATACTTCGCCTCCACCTGGCCGGCGACGTCCTTGAACGTGACTTTCGTGTCGGTCTCCATGTACTCCTTGGCCCGACTCTTGCCAAGGGTGGACATCATCCGCCCGTTGATCCCGGCGCTCTGCCGCCAGAGCATGATCGTGAAGCCGATGAAGATGATCCACGGCAGCAGCTGGAGGATGACCTGCAGGATCGAGATCTCCGCCACCGTCCCGGTGATGATGACTCCCCGCTTCTTCAAAAGGGAGAGCAGGTCCTCGTCGAAATACGGAATCCGGCTCTGGGCGGTGAGCCCGTTCTTCATCGTGAAGCGGATCAGCGACTGTTCCTTTATCTCGACCTGGGCGACCTGATTGCTCTCCACATACCCCAGAAAGGAGGTATACGGGACGACCTGCTCGCCGCGGGTGGAACCGCCTTCAAAGAGAACGTAGGCGAACACGATGGCAAGGGTGATCAAGGCGATGAGGGCGAACCGGTTCTGGGGCATCTTCGGACCGCGATTCGGCGGATTGTCGTCATCCTTCCTCGGACCGTGCCAATACTGGTTCGGATCCCGTTTCTCAGGACCCTGATCCTGACTGTCATTCATAAATTTCATCGTCTATCCTTCTGCTCACACTATATATATTTGTCACCCGGCGGGCAAGGGGAGTCTTGAAGCGTTTGGCCAATCGGTCCCGCCCCCCGTGCACCCTGGCGAAAATCGCCACGATTCCGCTTCGATCCACCAGCACGGGCACCCGTCGGTTCGGCATCAGTCCCTGACCGGAAAGGATTTTCGCCACGCTCGCCGTTCCCCCCTCCCCTGCGAACTCATCACCTTCCCGGCTGAGCCGGAGGACCGGGTTCTCCAGCAGGGCATCGTCGATTCGAAGCAGGGTCGGATCCCCGTTCCCCTCTTCCCGCCGGAAGACCAAGTCTCCCGGCAGGAGGATCTCCTCCGCGGTCGCTTCGATCGCGTAGGACCAGGGCTCTTCGTCGGACCCCCACGTGACGGTTCCCCGATGAATCACGACCCGGTGGCTTCCCCGCTCCACGACCGTGTCCCTTCCCGCCTTCAGGGCGGCATGGACGCGGGCGATGAACGCGGAGGAGCTCTCCTTTCCCGCCAGGCGGAAGAGGAGGAGCTCCTGGATCGTCGGAGGCAGAAGCCGGAACCGGGAAAGGGGAAACGATGATTCATCACCCCGGACGACAATCTCTTCAAACGCCTTGTCCACCGACGCCCGGAGGTATTCGGCGAGATCGGCGAAGCGCCTCGTCTGGGTTTCCAACGCGGCGTATGCGCCCTCGAAGATCGAAAGCAGGTCGCCTGTCACCCGCCTGCGAAGAAGATTCCGCTGATAAGCCCCCTCGCGGTTGCTCGAATCCTCAGACCACGTCCACCCGCCTGAAGCCAGATATCCCTTCAGGTCCTCGTGAGGACGGTCCAGCAGGGGCCGAAGGATCGTGACACCCCGTTCCACCATCCTTCGCCTGATCCCCTGCAGGGAGGAGAGGCTTCCTGCGGTGAAGAGCCGCCTAAGCAGGGTCTCCAGCTGGTCGTCGGCGTTGTGTCCGGTGAGCAGCGTCGGGCAGTCATGCGCATGGCACGCACCGAGCAGCGCCCGGTAGCGCAAGATCCGGGCCGCCTCCTCGATTCCCTTCTTCCGCTTCTTGGCAAGCTCCTCGACCGCACCGGAACCGAGGTCGAGGACCTCGAGCCTCACCCCGAGCCGTCCGGCGTTCTTCCGGTTGAGAGCCAGCTCCGCCTCCAGCTCCGCTTCAGGGCGCAGACGGTGGTTCACATGGAGGGCGACGACCTCGGCGGGATCGCGGACTTCGCACAAGCCGACCAGCAGAGCGAGCGAATCCGCTCCTCCGCTGAACGCCACGGCGATGCGGTCCTCCGTGTCGTCAACGAGGATCCTGATCGCCTCGGGGAGTGTTCTTTCGATTGTATTCATCCATCACCTCCGACAACCCCGCTCCCTGCATAAGTTTGACGAGCGCATCGGTCGCTTTTTGGATCCCCACCTCCAAGAGGGGGTCGTCCCCCGGGGCGAGGACGTGCTCCACGACGGATTTCCCCGGTTCGGGTCGGCCGATGCCGACAGAGATGCGGACGAGATCCTCGCCGCCATGCGCATCGATGACCGATTGGAGCCCCCGCTGTCCCCCCGAGGAGCCTTTCCGCCGGATCCGGATCATCCCCGGCGGCAGGTCGAGCTGATCGCAGACGACGACCAGCCGCTTCTCCGCCGGAAGATATCTGAGCACGGAACCGCTCCGATTCATATAGGTCAGCGGCTGGACGATCAGCGAATCCCCGATGCGGGCCTGACGGTAGGGACGAAAACAGCGTTTTCTCAACGTCACGTGAAAAAACGCTGCCAACCGGTCGGTCACCCTGAAGCCCACGTTGTGGCGGGTGTCCCGATATTTGGATCCGGGATTCCCCAGCCCAAGGATGACCATCATCAATCTTCCTTGTCAGCCTCTTCCTTGGCTCCGACGAGAGTGGGCTCCTCGCCCTCTTCCTCTTCTTCCTCGACCTCTTCCCGGATCGACTGGACGATCGCGACGACCCCTTCGGGATCGCTGAGCAGCTTGACACCTTTGGGGAACTCGACATCTCCAAGGGTCAGGACCCCGTTGAGCTCGAGGCCCGAGATATCGATCTGGATGTTCTCGGGAAGGTCGGAAGGCAACGACTCGATCTCCGCTTCATAGGCGATCTGGTCGAGGACCCCGCCCTCGCGGACGCCGATCGGATTCCCGTGCAGCACAAGGCTGACCATCGTCCGGAGGACCTGGCCGGTGGTGACCTCATAGAAGTCGACATGCCTGATCTGACCGCGGATCAGATCCTCCTGATACGCCTTCATCAGACACTCGTACTCTTTCTTCCCCACGGCGATCTTCAAAAGCGCCGTTTCCGAGAAATGTCGTACCTTGTTGCTGAACTCCTGATTATCCAACGAGATATGGATCGGATCGTTCTTTCCATAGATGACCGCCGGGATCCGATTGCTCCTCAACAGTCTCCGGGATCCCCGGCTTCCGAAATCTTCCGTTCTGAGCTCGGCGCTCAACCTTCGATTGCTACTCATCATTGTCTCCTGTACTCTCATTGGCCTGCCGCCAATTACCATGACATTAAGGATATGCGACACATATCACCGAGGGGTGAGTATAGAAGAGTTCCTCCCTTCTGTACAAGCCCCCGGAAAAGAAACAGGGCAATCGAAACACAGGATTGCCCCGAACTGGGAAGGAGGGACTCGAACCCCCGGTGCCGGCACCAAAAACCAGAGCCTTAACCACTTGGCTACTTCCCAACGACGGTTAGACCCTATCGCAAAACATCCGTTTTGTCCAGTGAGATCAATCGGCCTCTTCGTACGCCTTCATGATCGCATTCTGCAGCTCCTCGCGGAAGCTGCTGGTGATCGGATGGACGATGTCCTTGAACTCCCCGTTGGCAAGCTGGCGGGAGGGCATCGCGATGAAGTTGCCCTCCTGGCCTTCGATGATCTTGATGTTGTGGACCACGAACTGCTCGTCGAAGGTGACCGTCACATATGCCTTCAGCTTACCGCCCTGCTGTACTTTACGAACTCGAACTTCTGAAATCTCCACACTAACCTCCGCGGGACTATGTCTCTTCACGAGCACACCACCAGGCGATAGGTCGCCACGCGCGAACCGAACAGATCGTCGACCTTTTGTGCAAGTGCATCGACCTTTTGATCGGATTCGGCAACGAAAAACCAGGATGATCCACTTCCACTGAGCCCTTGATAGCCGTCGAATCCTGCTGTAAGTTTCCTCAATTCCTCATAGAAAGGAAGATCGGAAAGCGTCTTCTCAAAGTCATTATAAAACGTTTTATGCCAATTTGGTATCGAATCTTTGAATGTCGCGGCGATCGTCCGGCGATCGATCCATTGAAGATTCCGGTCGACGATCCGATCCAGCGAATCGTAGGCGTCCTTTGTCGATATCATCAGGTCGACCGGCTTCACCACCAGTGCGGGATACGGGCTGCAGGGAAGCGGGACGACCACCTCCCCGGAACCTTCGACGATCGCCGCCCTCGCCCCGCTGACGAAGAAGGGAAGGTCGCTGCCGACCTCCTTCGCAACTTCAATCAGCTCCTCGGCCGGGAGCCGGTCCTCCCGGGCGAGCTCCTGGAGGAATAGCAGGATCGCCGCTCCGTCGCTGGATCCGCCGCCGAGCCCGGCCCGGACGGGGATCCGCTTGGTGCAGTGGACGTCCAGGGCGAAGGGAAGCGGGCGGCGCTTCCGGTATGCAAGGGCCGCCTGCGTGATCGTATCCTCCTCAGGCGGGCAATACGCTTCAAGGCCGGTCACGTCGATGGAGAAATCCGCACTCGGCGAACACGTGATCGTGAGGGTGTCGACGAGGGAAGTGGTCACAAAGACGGATTGAATTGGATGGAGTCCGTTCATCCCGAGCGACCCGACCGCCAGATGGAGGTTGAGCTTCGCCGGAGCGAATCGGACGGTTTGCGTTTCCATACCGCCCAGAGTAGCAAAGCATGGTGGAACTGTCAAGTACAAGAGGCAGAATTTCCTTTCCGATGGTGCATATTGACGACTACAGGTACCGGTCGAACGCAAATATGTTCACGATGAACGACCAGCTGCGGGTGTAATGGTCGAACCCGATTCCGAACCCGAAGGTCCGTTCCCGGGTCCGATAGTACGCCGCACCCAATGACAGCGGAGTCGCTCGGATGAAGATCTCCCCGAACGGCTTTCCTTCCGCCCGGTCCCAGCCGCCGAGATACCCCACCCCCACAAGCGCGTTGTAATAGAGCGGAGCCCGACTCGGATCGCGATAGAAATGGGGGGCGACCAGAGCGAAGGTGAGCGTCCCGACTCCCCCGATCCGGCCTTCCATCTCCAGAAGCAGCGCTCCCTGGACCTCGAGATGTGGCAGGACTCCCACGCTGACACCCGCGCTCGCCGCCGAGGAGGAGATCGCCTTGGAGTTCCACGTCTCGAACGAGAGGGCGACGGGGAGGGCGAAAAGGCTCGAGCCGATCACGATGGCCACCATGACGCCGATCGTCCGTTTCATGCCGCCTCCTAGAAGAAATAGTGGGTGATCTCCAGCAGGCGGAGCGCCCACGAGCGATCGTCAAGAAGGCGAAGTCCAAGCACCTTGACCGTCTTCTCCCCGAAGAAGAACACGAAGGGGTCCAGCCGGACATATCCATGGCAGGTTCCGAAGTCGGTGACGACTCCTCCGCCCAGGGCGATCCTCCACGTCGAGGGACGGCGGAAGAGCATGTGCCGGACATTCAGGGCGCCAATCTCGACCGAGGCTTCAAAATAGGAAGAAGGCTCGGAAAGACCGAAGCTCGTCGCACCTCCGACGTCGAGCCCCACGCTTCCCCACAGCGGCTCGAGGTGGAGGTGGAGACCGTAGTATTGCCCCGGCCGGTCCCGATACCCGTCGAAGCTCAGACGATACCCCCCCAGCCAAGGGGCGCCGAAGAGGACGCTTGTCGCAAGAAGGACCGGCAACATCATCAAAAACGATCGTTTCATACCCTACCCTATGAACTGCATCAGGAAGTTGAAGAAGCGGTTATCGATTCCCCGATGGGTTTCCGCCTCCTCCCGGTCGACGACCCGGCTGTGGTCGATGATGAACGAAACGTGTTCAAGCGCCCGGGAGGCGATTTCCACATCGTCAAAGAGGAACCCGATCTCCCGGGAGAGGACCTGGGAGCGCAGATTGTAGTTCGCCGACCCGAAGAGGACATACCGGTCGTCGGTCACGATCAGCTTGAGGTGGAGAAACGCATGGTGCGGCCCGTCGAAGAGGTAGAGGGTCGCTCCCGCGTCGATCAGATCGACCATCCCGAAGAACGCGGCCTTCTCATAGTGGACCTTCACCGCGTTCTCGCTGAGCACGACGTTCACCTTCACCCCCCGGTCGGTGGCCTCCCTGATCCGGTTGATTAGCTCTTTGGTCAGGAAACTGTATCCTTGAATCATCCACACCTCGTTCTGCGCTCCCAGGATGAGAGCATCGAAGAGATCGGTGACTGAATTGCTGCCAAACACGTAGTGGTCGCCGAGGTAGACGGTTTTCGACAAACCTTCTTTCGGAGGGATGGAAAAAGCTTCACGGTCGATCGGCTCGACGCTGTAGCGGCGCCATGTCCGGATGAAGGAGTCGACGAGCGCCTCGATCGCCTTGGGGCTTTGGATCTCCACCATCGTATCGATGTTTCCCGTTTCCGGGGGAATCATCAGCGACGCCTCGTTGAGGTTGATCCCCCCGACCGCCAGATACTCGCCATCGAAGATCCAGAACTTCCGATGGTCCCGGTCGAGGAGCAGCGGCAGGAACGCCGCATGGCTTGCGCTCATCGGGTTGTACTCGGCGACCTTCAGTCCGACGTCCCTGGCGTAGTTGAACGCGGCGGGAACGACCAGGTTCGTGTGGGGAGTCAGCTGGAAGTAGGAGGAGGAGTCGAGCAGGACGTACACGTCGACCCCCTCTTCCACCTTCGCCGCCAGCGCATCCCAGACTTCGTAGCTCGCCTCGTGGATGTTGCCGAGGAAGAGAGCGACGAGGATGTACTCCTTCGCTTCGGCGATCCGCTTGAGGGTGTGGGCGTTCCACTCCCGGCCGGTGTTGAAGAGGGTGACGTCGCTACAGGGATAGGCGGGCAGACCGCGGTCGACAAGGTAGGCGATCGGATCGGGGATGATCTCCTGGGCTCGTTTCTCGAAGGTCTTCACGCTGGTGCACGAGATCAGCGTGAAGGTCGTCACCACCATGATGATGAGCGCGCTCGTTCTCCTCATATCTAGCGACTATACCATATCTTTCGTGCATGGTGGCAAGAGTGCTACGGGTGAAACACCCCCAGTTCATCCAGTTGAGCCCGGACGATTCCCGCCCATCCCCGATTCGCCCTGGGATTGATCGGGCTCGGATGCAGGATCGACCCGACGGTGATCTCCTCGAACTCCCCGGCCACCGCATGGAGCTTGCTTTCGGCATACTTCCCCACCCCGAGGGCGAAGGTCGGCTTCAGCAGCGTGAGCATGTCATGCAGATAGCTGTCGCAGATCGCCTCGAGGGCCATCCGCTCCCC
>JAAZJI010000148.1 GCA_012800465.1 Spirochaetales bacterium | reverse complement strand
TCGCGCTGAGATTCTTGTCCCTAAGATGTTCCGCCACCAGTTCCCTGATCCCGAGAACCTGCTCCATCCCCTGTCGCTTTGAATACTGCTCGCGATACTCCTCGAGAATGCGGGCGACCAGAAGAAGTCCTTCTTTCAGGTCGTCATAGGTTCGGCTGGAGAGGAGGGCATGCTTCCACTCCTGGGCGGTCATGATTTCCGAAGCTTGGAACACATCACCGATCAGGGCGACGATGGAATAGCTCAGATACTGTTTCATCGCACTGAACAACTCGAAATCGTCCTGTCGCTTGAGGTTGGTGATCAAGGTGTCAACCGACTTGGCGTACGCTTCCGCCGAGCGCTGGGACAACGCCTTCTCCATGTCCGCCGTCTCGGTGAGGAACAGGTTTACTTCCTTGGTGTCCTCCTGTTCGATCTCGCTGATGAAGCCGACTTCCGTCAGGGAGCTGGACAGGAGCCGGCGCCTCATCTGCTCATACCGCCGGGGAAGATCTTCAAGCGGCACCCGTTCCGTTGAATAGAAGATGGAAAGCTGTTCATCGAACAGATCTCCAAGGTCGATGAGCAGTTTTGCGAACCGGGAGATCACTTTCTCCGGTTTATGCAATGCCAGATACACATGCTGGCCCTGATCCATCGTCAGTAAAAACGAGTTCTTCCCGTTGAATCGAAGATATTGGGAAGCGAAGGAAATAAACCGGTTCTTCTGAAGAAGCTCCGATTCCGGCTTCTTTGTCTGTCGGAGGAACACCGCGATAAAGAACGTTTGGCCCTCATAGAGCGGCAAGGCCTCGGCGCTGAGTCCTCCGGTGAGGTAGTCGATGAATCGATTCTCCCTCGTCAGCTGATTGTTGATCCTCTTGGATTCCCACACCAGCACCAGTGAGGCGATGAGCGCCAAGCCGATGAAGACAAACACGAGGTTTTTTCTTAAATGGTTCAGCGGCTCCCGAATATGGGACATGGGAAGGATGAAGATCAGCCGCCAGTTCATCTCGCCGATGTCATACCAGCATGCAAGGAATTGCTTGCCCTCGTCATCCTTGAGCGTTTGGCCTCCCTTCGGCCCGTCGAACGATGCGATCTGGGAGAGCAGCGGCAACGAAGTCGCTTTTTGACCGAATTGGTCGGGATCGGGATGGCTGATAATGTAAGAGCCTTCATCGATCATGTAGAAGTTCTTTGAGGTGCCCTCGTCATCGGCGAGGAGGCTCCGGGCAAGCGTCTCGGAAAGGTTCATGATGATCCCCGACTGCACTTCCCCGTCATCTCCGTAGCTGAGGTTGCAGATCGTGTAGAGATTGGTGGGGGTGTTCGGCTTTTTGGGAAGGGACAGGGGAATTGTCTTGTCGGTGAACACCGACCGCCTCTGGTAGAGGTTTTTGTTCTTCGGACGGGTGGCCAGAAAATCAAGCAGCGTGGAATCGCTCAATTCCCCGGGAACCTCCGCCCCGCTGATCGTGGAGAAAAAGCCGTATTCATCGTTGTACAGATAGATCGAATGGATGTAGGAGTTCCGCGCAACGGTGTTTTCCAACCGGAGATACGCACCGAGCATCGCCTTGTCCTTGGGAAGATTCTGTAATAAATAGTCACGGATTTCCTGAGCATCGCTCAGGTCGTCAATGATGGGGACCGTGTTGAACCGCATCTGCCG
>JAAZJI010000147.1 GCA_012800465.1 Spirochaetales bacterium | reverse complement strand
GGGCAATGTATATTTTACGAACATGGTGATACCTCCATAAAGAGTTGTAATAAGTTGCCAATGGCTAACTTTAGTCCAAGATACTCACGGAATCCCAAGAAGGCAAGTGTTCGGACCGTCGTCCATGGAATATCCGTTGGTTGGTGCAAAAGGGAACAGAAGGGGCTCAGCCGAGCCGATTGATGTGCTTGAGAATGCGAAGGGTCTTCCTGGTGAGGGCGGAAGCAGGTCCGTAGGTCCGGCGGGCGAGGGAGTACGCCCAGCCGTAGATCTGTCGGGCATCGTCCTTCTGTCCGATCATGTAGTAGCAGCGGGCCAGATGGACGGTCAATCCGATCTTCTCCGCATCGGTTGCGAAGGTCCGGTCCTGCTCCATGTAGGCTCTGACGACGACGTAGTGTTCGCTCGCCTCCTTGAAGCGGCGAAGCTTCTCCAGGCAGTAGGCGAGAGCCACCCTCAGGTGCACGGTCCGTTCATCGGCGATGCCGAAGTGCTGATTGGCGATCTCGTAGAGGTGCTTGCGATAGCGTAGCTCCTCGTGGTGATCGCCTTGGACGTAGAGGATGTCCGCATGGAGGCTGAGGGTGTCGACATAGAGCTCCCAGGAGTAGTCGTTCCGTTCCCCGATCGCCGTCTTGAGCACCCAATCGCAGACCTCCCGGGCCTCCTTGACCTGGCCATCCTGCAGATACGCCCGACCGAGGGCGATGTACGCCTTGGAGCTTTCCTGATCGTCTTTACCCAGCAGGTGGACGAGGGCCTGATAGGAGGTTTCGGCGGCTTCGATCTGATTGAGGGTGTCGCCGGCGTTCTCATACGCCCCGAGGAGCAGGTCGTTGACCACCAGATACCGTTCATGCAGCGGGCCGAACTCATTGAATGAATCGATCCGCTTCTCCTCAAGCTCGGCGATCCGCTGCTGAGCCTTGGCGAAGGCGACCGGGTCATCTAGGCCTTTGGTGATCAGGACTTTCTTCAGATAGTTCTCCATACCTGTATGATACCCACCCTACGAGCTTTGGGGCAAGCGTTTCGTGGCCCTGACCGCCAAGTATGCATCGGCGATGAAGGAATCGAGCGGTTCGAAGCCCGATCGGTCACTGTAGACCCCTTCGATCGCGAAACCCGCATCTCCGAGTCCGCCGAGCAGGTCGTCGAGGGTGTGGCTGAACTCGAAGGTGTCGCTGGTCCTGATCATCCTCTCGACCCGTTTCCGGCTCAGGCTTCCGATATCGCTGTAGGGAAGGGTGTATCTGACCTTCAGCCTGCCCTTGAGGGCCAGTCGTTCATCGAAGAGGTAGAGGACGGGATTGGTGATGCAGGTGAGAAACACGCCTCCCGGACGGAGGACGCGGGCACACTCGGCATAGAAGGAGCGGACGTCATCGATGAAGACCGTGGAAGCGGGATTAAAGACGATGTCGAAGGATTCCTTCTCGAACCGGGAGAGGTCGCGCATGTCGCCCTTGACCAGCTCAAGTTCGAGACCCAATCGGGCGGAGACCTTCCGATCCTGCTCGAGCTGCTTGCCGGAGATGTCGAGCAGGGTGACCGTACTGCCGGCCATGGCGAAGAGGATCGCCTGCTGTCCCCCACCGGATCCGACGGCGAGCACCCGTTTGCCCTCCAGGTCGCCAAGCCAGGAGGAAGGCATAGGCTTGTAGGTGGTCAGCCGGATCTCGATGATTCCCGAAAGCGCCTTCCGAAGCTCCTCCTCGGTCAACCCGTCGGTCCAGATGCTCTTCCTTTCCACCTCGCGGTCCCAAGCCCGTTCGTTGTAATGGACATAGCGGCTCTCATCCATCGATTCCAAGCTCCTTTTCACAGACAACGGTATACGTCAAGAGATTGTTTTCCCGATGGGAGTGGAACAGCGCAACCGAGGTCGGAGAGATTTCGATCGGTTCGATCATCGGCACGATCGGGATGACGGTTTGCCGAAAAAGCGTGATATGCGGCTTATATTTCCCCCCTTTGGCGATGAGTCCTCGTACGACGAGTTCCTGTTCCAGTTTCCGCTGGAAGACGGCAAGCCGTTCATCGGGTTCGACCCGGAGGTAAAGGGTGGTATGTTTCCGGGAGGCGAAGAGCCCCAGGTGTTTCATCCTCAAGGTGAGGGCGGGCGGGTCGATCCCGTCGAGAATCGAACACAGCACCTCCAGATGCTTCCGTTCCACCTCGCCGATGAAGGAGAGGGTGAGATGGTAGTTCTCCTCGCGGACCGCCCTTCCTTTGGTGATGTAGGGGTCGATCGAGCCGCTTACGCGGGCGAGGGCGATCTTGTCTTCTTCCGAAAAGGTCAGACCATAAAAGAGCCGCATACCCGGAGTATACACGATGATCGATGGAATAAAACAATCTCGTTGGTGTATAGTGGGGAAGGAGGCTCATATGCACATTGTTTTAATCGGGGCCGGAAGTGCCCAGTTCGGTTTAGGGTCCTTGGGGGACATCATGCAGAGCAAGCTGCTCGAAGGATCATCGATCGCCCTGGTCGACATCGACCAACAGGCCCTTTCCCGGGTGGAGACGATCGCCCGATCGTTCATCGAGGAGAAGGGATTGAACTTCACCGTCACGGCCACGACCGACAGGAGGGCCGCCCTCAAGGGCGCAGACGCGGTGATCATCTCGATCGAGGTCGGCCAGCGCTTCCCCCTCTGGGAGGAGGATTGGACCCTTCCCCAGCAGTACGGATCACAGCAGATCTACGGTGAGAACGGCGGGCCCGGCGGACTCTTCCACG
>JAAZJI010000146.1 GCA_012800465.1 Spirochaetales bacterium | reverse complement strand
GATCTACCACAACTACTACATCAGAAGCAACTCGAACTCCCTGCTGACCTTCGAAGTGGATTATTCGCCGATTCCGCATCTGAACGTCTACGGTCAGCTCGCCGTCGACGAATTCGCCATGGTCGGCGAACCCGTTCCGGGGAAAGATAAAAACGCCCACCCATCCGCCTACGGCTTCATGCTCGGAGCTCAGACCGCCCTCCCGGTCCACAAGGGACTGTTTACCGGGTCGCTCGAGTTCGTGAAAACCGATCCCTACTTGTACTTGCGATATGGAGGAACAGGGGACACCGCTCAAAAGCTCGGCGAATGGGGAATAAACTATCTGGCGGCGATTCGTGAGTACTATGCCGGTGGAAAAATCATCTATCAGGAAGAGTTCCTCGGCTACCCCTTCGGTCCCGATGCGATCGTCATCAACGCGAACGCCGGGTACAAGGAGTTCGGCTCCTGGAACGTCTCGACCAACTTCTTCTACATGTGGCACGGCACCCACGACAAGTGGACCCTCTGGAGCAAGGTCCAGCCGGACGGCTCCGAATTCGAGCAAGGCGATGATGATAAGATTCCCTACATAAAATCGCCCACCGACAAGCACTGGACGAAGAACCAGGGCGATCCCAACTACAAGGATCGAGACTCCGTCGCCAAGACCCTCATCTTCGGTGTGAAAGGCGGATATACGATTCTTCCCGGCTTCGAGGTATACGCTCAGACCGATCTCATCCACATCGTGAATCCGAAGAACATCTCGGCCAACCCGGCGATCACCGATCTTCAGCTCACCGTCGGTCTCTCCTATACGCTGTAATGAAGCGTTTCTGTTTATTGGTATCCATCCTGTTCCTTGCCCTGAGCCTCAGCGCCGGGCAAGGGCAGGTGGTCATCCCTTTGGGCAGTTCCGTGTATCGGGATATGGATACGCTGTATCTGCTTGAAGGCCTCGGCCGGCCTTCCACCGCTCGGCCCTGGAATATCGAAGAGGCGACAAGGCTCCTTGCCAAAGCGGATTCCACAGCTCATCGGCCACTCTATGAAGCGATCGAACAGCGACTTGCGGTCAAACCGACGGTCACGTTCGACAAGGAGTTCGCGATCGGGCTCTCGGCGACGATCAACACCGAGCTGTATGTCCATTCAAACGGCGACCGGTTCGGAAAGGAAAGCGACTGGGTCCGGGGGTTCGTCGAGCGCAAACCGCTGGTCAAGCTGGATCTGGACCTTTTCATGGGGCCGAACTTCTACATCCATTCCGATCTGCAATATGGCCGTAATCGGTTCAACGCGCTCGATCCTCATGCGCTCTACACCGAGGATATCGGAGCGATCGTCAAGAAAAACGAGGGGAGAATCGTTCTGGGCAATGCATATCTCTACTCGAAGCCGTTCCTGACCAACATCCTGCCCTTCACTGAAAGCTACGATGTTGATTTCGAGACCCCCAAGCGCGCGTTCATCTCCCTCGGCAACGGCCCGTGGAGCGTTGTGTTCGGTCGGAATCGCATCAGCTGGGGCAACGGAAAGTCGGGAAACTTCATCATCGGCGACCATACCGACTTCCATGAGTTCGCCCGCTTCAAATACTTCTCGAACTTCTTCTCCTATGATTGGCTGAACATCTTTCTGCCGACCAATCCAAGTCCGACGGAAACCGAGGACACGTCGATTCGAATCTTCATGGCTCACCGCCTCGAATGGAATCTCTTCAACCGGATGACGCTGGTTCTCTCGGAGAACGTGATGTATGCAAGCGACATGTTCGATCTCCGCTACCTCAATCCGGCGTTCATCTACCACAACCTGAACAACGTGAGCATGTTCAACGCGATCGCCCACGCCGAACTGGACATCTCCATCGCAAAAGGCCTGAACGCATACGGCCAATATGTCCTCGATCAGGCCAAGGCCCCAAACGAGCCGGACAACAAGGCGGATGCCTCGGGCTTTCTGGTCGGTGTCGAATATGCGCACGAAATAAAGACCGGCGTGGTGCAGGCTTCCCTTGAATTCGCCCGGACGACCCCGATTCTCTATCGTCGTGCGGACGTCGATTTCCTGATGTTCCGCAAGTATTGCACCCACGGCAATCCGGGTGGACCGGGATATCTTCTCGCGTTGGATTATATCGGTTATCAGCATGGCGGAGATACCCGCCTGATCCAGTTCGATCTGGGGTATCGGCTTCCACCTTCCTTGAACGGTGGATTCAGGATGATTCTCATACAGCAGGGGGAGGTTGACCTTCTGACCTCGAACGAGGACATCGAATCGATCAGAGCCAAGACACCCTCAGGTGATGCCATCAAGGAGAAGATGATCCTTTCCCTTTATGGAACATATGAATATCCGCTGTCGTTTGCAGACCTTCAACTCTGGGCTCAACTCGATTGGGTGGGACGAAGGGTGTTCACCCGATCCGAGCAAACCTACTCGCAGCATGCCGACGATCTGCAGTTCACCCTTGGAGTCGGAATCACTTTCTAAGAAATCATATGCACTGCTTTGCATAAATATGCAAAAACACTGGATATTATCTTCAGGATTCGCTACACTCTCCCTATCATGTGTCCGCAAGGAGTGGTTCTATGAAACGTATTGCAGTACTCGGTCTGATCATCATCCTGGGCATCAGCCTCTTCGCCGCAGGAAGCAAGGAACAACGTGGTGTTGATGATTCCCTTGACAAAGTGATGAAGAAAGGGAAGTTCATCATGGCTCTGGATGACAG
>JAAZJI010000145.1 GCA_012800465.1 Spirochaetales bacterium | reverse complement strand
CGATGTTGACCATGTTCAACCGCATCTCTTCGCTGATCAATTGGTTGTTCTTCGTCAGGTTCTTCATCTCGGTGAGCAGAAGCCGGGTCCACGCCCTGAGCTCCTCGCGGTCGTCCTCGATATCCTCCAGATAGCCGACTTCGGCGATGATGTACTTCCCGCCGGGATAGAACTGCTTGACCTCGAACCGTTTGAGGGTCGAGATGAATATGCTCATGCCCCCGTCGGGGAGCTTGATCTTCTTGACGACCTTGGCCACCGTCCCCACCGTGTAGAGGTCTTCGGCGCCGATGGCCTCCGTCTCGACCTCCTCCTTGACCAGAAGCAGTCCGAGAAATCCGCCATGCTTGACCGCCTGGTTGACGATCTCGACATCGCTTTTATCGGTGATCATCAACGGCGTGAACAAGCCGGGGAACACGGGGTTCCCGCTTACCGGGAGAATAAACAGATTGTTGGGAAGCAGTTGCTCGATAGGCATCAGTTCCTGTTCGCTCATAGCGCCTCCAAAAAATCATACGGCGAACCGAATTGCCCGCCTGCATCAAAGGTACTCAAACTTTCATCCAAAGGAAAGGCTCCTTCACTCCTTGGAGAGCCACTTCACCCCGAGGTAGCAGAAGGGAGTGTCGATGAGTGCGAACGCCACCTTGAAGAGCCAGTAGGGCATGATGAGGGAAAAGAGATAGCTCACCGTATAGACGGGGGTAAGCTTGTAGAAGGCGATGAACATGAAGATCACCGTATCGATGAACTGGCTGGTGATTGTTCCGACGTTGTTTCTCAGCCACAACATCTTGCCCCGTGTGAGCTGTTTGAGGCCGATGAAAATCGCGACATCGATATACTGGCTGATCGCGAAGCTGATCAGGCTCGCCAGACTCATCCGCATGCTCATGCCGAAGATCTGCCGATACGGCTCCTGCAGGTTCCAGGTCGGGTGGGGCGGTACCGAAACGAAGATCGCGGTGACTGCGAGCATGAGCGCCAGCATGATCGTGCTGAAGCGGACGAAGTGCGTCGCTTGTTCCCGTCCCCGCACATCCCCGACGATGTCGGTGATCAGAAAGAGCACCGGCATGAAAAAGATCCCGACAGAGACTCGCACGCCGAAGAGGCTGATGATCTTGCCGCCAACCGTATTCACAAGCACCATCCCCGTGATATACAGGGAAAACAGGAAGAGGTCCTTCTTCGTCCACGTCTCCATCTCGTTCCTCGCTAGCGTTGAGTCTATAGAAACTCGGGTATCTGGTCAAACACGCTTCCCCACGGAGGGGGATCTTGTGATAGAATACCCGAACAGAAGGAAACAATCATGGAAAGCAAACTCATCGTCATCGCCATCGGGGGAAACTCGCTGATCGAGGATCCGAAACACGTTACGGTCCAAAGCCAATATGAAGCCGCCCGCAAGACCGCCAGCCACATCGCCCGTCTGATTCAAGCCGGTCACCGGGTCCTGGTCGCCCACGGAAACGGTCCACAGGTGGGCTATGTGCTCCTCAGGAGCGACATCGCCAAGGACGTGCTCCACCAGGTTCCGCTGGACAGCTGCGTGGCGGACACCCAGGGAGCGATCGGCTACCAGCTTCAGATGGCGCTGCACAACGAGCTTGCCGAGCTCGGAGTGTCCCGTCCGGTCGTGACGGTGGTGACGCAGGTCGAGGTCGACCCGGAGGATCCCTCCTTCCACAACCCCACCAAGCCGATCGGCTCCTTCCTGACCGCCGAGGAGGCTGAAGAGCGGAAGACCAGGGACGGATGGAACGTGGTCGAGGATGCCGGACGCGGCTATCGCCGGGTGGTCCCTTCGCCCAAGCCCAAGAAGATCGTCGAGCTGGATTCGATCCGATCCCTCCTGGAAAACGGCTCGGTCGTCATCGCCGCCGGAGGCGGAGGAATCCCGGTGGTCAGGGATGAGGCGGGGCTCCTTCATGGCAAGGAGGCGGTCATCGACAAGGATCTTGCCGCGGCCCTCCTGGCCAAGGAGTTGAACGCGGACCTGTTCGTCATCTCGACGGCGGTGGAGAAGGTGTCCCTCGACTGGGGCAAGCCCACGCAGAGGAGTCTGGACCGGATCACCACGGAGGAAGCGAGACGGTACATCAAGGAGGGGCATTTCGCCCCCGGATCGATGCTTCCGAAAGTCGAGGCGATCGTCGATTTCGTCGAAACGACGAACAACACCGGCCTGATCACCGACCCGGCGAACATCCACGGAGCGCTCTATCGGGAGAAGGGGACGAAGATTGTCACAGGGTAAGCGCTTCTTCCCCGACCGGAGATCCTTCATCGTCTCCTCGGTGGTCATCGTCCTGCTGGTGCTCTTCGCCGTCGTGGTCACCGACCGCAACAACGTCCGTCGCCTCAACCGCCATCTCAGGGAGGCGGAGGCGGAGAAGGAGGCGTGCTACGACCTGATCGAGGAGCGTTTCGGCTACGCCGGGGCGCTTGTGCGGACCATCGCCGGCCAGGTGGACACGAAGGCGGTGGAAGAGGTGCTCGCCCGATGGGATGGCGATCCTTCCATCGATGAAGCGAGCGCCCTCTACACGGCCCTCGACGAGGAGCTGGCGCTGCTTCAGCGAAAGGCGGTCGAGCATGATTCCTACCGTGCCTGGTCGCCGTATTTCGAGAGGATCCATGCCTTGGAGCTCAAGCTGATCGAGGTCTCGGCCGACTACCAGGATCGGGCCGCCTACTACAACGCCCAGAAGAGCGGGTTTCCCGCTCTCCTGGTCGCCAGGCGTCACAAGCTCGAAGATCTCCTACTGTTTGATTTCGGCCCGTCCCTGAAAGGCCGCCCGTGAGAGGTAGATCGGCAGCAGAAGGGCGATGGGCAGGGTCGAATCCTGATGGAAGGGAGCGTTTAGAAGCTTCAGCGCGAGCAGGACGATCATCGCTCCGAGACCGAAGAGGAGGACCTTGCCCTGTCTGTTCGGGCGGAAGGCTACGAGGAAGAGCAGGGGATTGATAAAGAGGATGTTCAGGTTCCAGTAGCTCACGTTCATGTTGGTTCCCGCCATCAGGGCGAAGAGCAGGGTTCCCAGCAGCCCGAGGGCGCTGAAGATCAGCCCATACAGGATCGAGGTGAAGCGGGGAAGGTGCAAGCCGAGGATGATCAGGACCATCGATGCGATCAGGCCGAAGAAGAAGAGGGCGTCGGCCCGCAGGAGATCGTGATTCGCCGGAGGAGGCGGTCCCTCGCTGAGGACCGTGTCGTTGATGCCCAGCGGCCGGCCGTCGTCAAAGGTGAAATCGAGAACCGCCTGATGGAGGGTCTCGGGGAGATACATCTCGTCCCAAAGGGTCGTCGGCTCGTCGATCCGCCAGCTTTGCAGGAAGTTCAATCCGAGCCCGAGCAGGGGGGCATGCGCCATGTAGGGCAGGGCGGTTCTCCTGTGGGAAGTGCCTTCTCGGCTTTTCGCCCAGGCCTTGAACCGGCCTCCGGTCGCCTTGTCCAGGATGTCTCGGACCCGGGTGGCGCAGTTGTCGTCGTAGAAATGGTAGAGATAGGTCCGTCCGGCGGGCCCGATCTCGTTGTAGAGGAACTCGATCAGGGCGAACTGGGCGCTCGGATCGAGGTCCAGGTGGACGATCCGGACCTCCCTTCCTTCGGCGATCGAATCCTCGATCCGCCAGAGGGCGTCGGTGACGCACACCCGGTAGTACATCTTTCCGAGGGCGAAGTCCCGGTGGAACCCTTCCTCCGTGTCATCGAAGATTCCCCAGTCGTACATGATCCGGACGCCGTTGGACTGGGTCACGATCAGGGCGGTGTGGCCGAACCACGCGTACAGGTCCTTTCCCGGCCCCACCGTCAGGAGCTGGATCCGGGTCTTGGCCACCCACTCCTCCTGGTTCCGGGCCAGGGACGGACCGAAGTTCGCGTAGTAGAGCGACTCGACGCCGTCGT
>JAAZJI010000144.1 GCA_012800465.1 Spirochaetales bacterium | reverse complement strand
GGTGATCTTCATCGACTACATCGGCCTGATGGACGCCGAGACCGATGCGCGGGTTCCCCGGCATGAACAGATCTCGATCATCTCCCGATCGCTGAAGCAGCTTGCCCGGGAGCTGAAGGTCCCGATCATCTGCCTCTCCCAGGTGGGCCGCCAGGCGGACGGGATCGAACCGAAACTGGCCGACCTGCGGGACTCCGGCTCGATCGAGCAGGATGCCGACGTCGTGATCCTGCTCCATCGGGACACCACGAAGTATCGGACCGACGATGAGGAGCAGCGGGCGAGGAACAACGTCCAGGAGACGAAGGTGATCATGGCGAAGAACCGGAACGGCGAGACGGGGAGCTTCTCGATCGCCTTCGTCCGCAACATCGTCCGGTTCGAGGATCTGGACACGACGAGGCCGTACACGGCCGCGGCGAATCCTAACGCCTGAGCGAAAGCAGGTGTCGAAGGTCGGAGCCCGAGAGGGCGATGAACACCAGAATGATGAAGAGCACTCCCGCGACCTGAAGGACGTAGTAGGTCCGCATCCTGACCGTTCGGCCGGTGAGAAGGGCGAGAAGGGCGATCATGATCTGGATCCCGTCGAACGCCGGTAGCGGAAGCAGATTCACCACCGCCAGACTGATCGAGACCACCCCCAGCAGATAGAGAAGGGCATGCAGCCCCAGTTTCGCCTCCTGCTCGAAGCCGAGGGAGGCGATGTCGCCGATCAGGAGCGCCGAGCGGGTCACTCCGGTGACGTTCGACCGGAGGTCCTTCTGCGTTCCCGAAAAGAGGGAGCGGATGCCGTCCAGGGTCTGATGAAGGACCTTGGATGTCCGCCCGACTCCGGAGGAGAGGGCCCATCCGGTGGGCTTGACGAGCTTCGTCGCAGCCAGGAGGGAGAAATCGAAGACCGGCTTTCCGTCATCGCCGCGGCGCGGATGGAAGGAGAGCTCCACCTTCTCACCATCCCTCAGGACGGTGAAGGCGACCCGATCCAATTCCCCGCGAAGGGTCGCCAGCAGATCCAGATGGTTGTGGACGGGCTCACCCTGCGAGCGGACGATCCGGTCGCCCTTCTTCAACCCCGCCTCCTTCTCCGCCGAGAGGGACCGGACGTTGCCGACGACCGGCTCCTGCAGGACGGCGAGCCCGTAGCGATACGTCCCGTCCGGCTGCTTCTCCCCCTCCACCCAGTAGTGGAAGGATTGCCCGTTCCGCTCGACCAGGAAGAGATGCTCCGCCGAAGCGGGCAGGATCCGCTCCAACGCCTCCCAGTCGGCGATCGTCTCCCCGTTGAGAGCCAGGACGCGGTCGCCGCTGCGGATCCCCGCCTCGAAGGCGGGACTCGTCGCCTCGGGGTCGAAGAGTCCGGGATGGTCGTTCACCGTCGTTACGACCGCTTCGGTGGAGAGCACCTCGTAGGGCATGATCGAGAGGATCGTGTAGATGAGGAAGGAAAGCAGAAAGGAGGCGACCGGGCCGGCGAGGTAGGTGATGATCCGCCTGACGGGGGAGGCGGCGAAGATCGAACCCTCCTCAAGGAAGAGGGATTGTTCATCCCTCAGCGATCGGCGCACGTCATCGGATCCCTTGAGCCGGCAATAGCCCCCCACCGGGATGAGGGAGAGCCGCAGGTCCAGATCACCGATCCGCTTGCCGATGAGCCGTGGACCGAAACCGAAGGAGAAGACCTCCACCTCGATGCCGCAGAGCCGGGCGGCGACGAGGTGCCCCAGCTCGTGGATCAGGACGACCGCGGTGATCCCGACGATTCCGATGAGGTATTTGACCACCTGGGCGAGGAGGAAGCTCACAGGAGCTCCTCGGCGTTCGATCGGACCTCGCGGTCGAGAGCGATGATCTCCTCAACGGAGGCGGGGGTGGCGGACCAATCCAGCTCCATGGTCTTCCGGACGATATCGATCAGGCGGGGGTAGGTGATCCGTTCCGAGAGAAACGCCTCGACGGCGACCTCGTTCGCCGCGTTGAACGCCAAGGGATAGCCTCCCCGGTTTTCCAAGGCGTCATAACCGCAGCGAAGCAGGGGAAAGCGCCGTTCGTCGACCCCTTCGAAGGTCAGGGTCAGGCGGGTGAAATCCAGCGGAGGGGCCAGGTCGGAACTCATTGAGGTGAGCGCGTTGATGATCGGAAGGCTCATGTCGGGGTTCCCCAACTGGGCGTAGACCGCTCCGTCCCGGGTCCGGATCATCGAGTGGACGATCGATTGGGGGTGGATGACGACTTCGATCTCATCCCCTCGAAAGCCGAAGAGATAGGAGGCCTCGATCACCTCCAGCGCCTTGTTCGCCATCGTCGCCGAATCGACGGAGATCTTCCTTCCCATCCGCCAGGTGGGGTGGGCCAGCGCATCGCCCACGGTGATCGAGGCGAAGGTGGAGAGGTCTCGATTTCGGAACGGACCGCCGCTCGCGGTGAGAATCAGGGAGGAGATCTCTTCTTTGGCTCTTCCCTTCAGCAGCTCGAAGATCGCCGAGTGCTCGCTGTCCACCGGGATGATCGCGGCATGGTGTCTTTCCGCCAGTTCGAAGAGCAGGGGGCCCCCGGACACCACCGATTCCTTGTTCGCCAGGGCAAGGTCCGCACCCGCTTCGAGGGCGGCGACCGAAGCCTTCAACCCGTCGAAGCCGGCGATACCGTTGAGGACGATATCCACCGGATGTTCCTCAAGCATCGCCTTCAGGCCCTCATAGCCGTGGAAAAACCCATCCTGCCGGTCGCCGGTGAAGCAGACCGCATCGGCATTGAACTCCTTCGAGAGCGCAAGAAGCCGATTCCTGCTGGTGTGGGCGGAGAGGGAGACGACCTTCACGGGAAGGTCGGTCCGGGTGCGCAGGACCGAGAGAGCGGTCGTTCCGATCGAGCCGGTGGCTCCAAGAATCGCTATTCGCTTCATTGCACGCCGAAGAGGACGAGGAGCAGGTGGAAGACAGGGGCGGCGACAAGCATCGAATCGATCGAATCGAGCAGGCCTCCCCGGCCCGGGATCAGGGTGCCGCTGTCCTTCATCTTCGCCGATCGCTTGAACGCCGATTCGATCAGATCGCCGATGTTGGCGACGATCGCGGTGACCAAGCTGAGGGCGATTCCCCGGATCGGGGTGAGCAGCCCGGAGAGACCCGGTACGTAGAAGAGGAAGACTCCTCCAAGAACCACCGCCGAAAGAATTCCTCCCACAAGACCTGCGATCGACTTGTTGGGGCTCACGCTCGCCCAGCCGCGATTGTTTTTACCCAGCCATATTCCAAAGACGTACGCGAAGATGTCGTTGCCGAAGATCAGGAGGAAGAAGAGGATCAAAAGCTCCCCGCTTGCGGAGAAGACCAGGATCCGCTGGATGAAGGTTATGAGCAGGCCCGGATAGACGAGGATCAGCAGCTCGTTCGCCACGCGCGTGATCGAAGCGGCGTAGGAGTCCTTCTTGCCGATGACCAGCTCCACGGTGCAGAGGATGATGGAGAGGAGGATGAAGGTGAAAAACGTCACTTCGACGTGGGGAAGACAGTGGTTCTGGACCCACTGGGCGAGGGGAAGGAGGGCGGGGAGGAGGGCGGGCATCCCCACTGTCGTCCCGTGGGCGCCGTGTATGAGGGTCTTCATCTCGTGCGCACCCCCGATCGTGACCAGCATCGCAAGGATGCCGAGGGCCAGATAGGAGGCGTGCGGAAGGAAGAACACCAGCGCGAAGAGCAGCGGAGGGGCGATGATCGTCGTCAGCACCCGCTTGGTCGTCGAGTTCATTCCACTCCTCCATAGGTCCTGGTCCGTTTGGCGTAATCGTCGACGATCGTCAAGATCTCCTGCGCTCCCCAATCCGGCCAGAGGGGTTCATAAAACCCCAGCTCGGCATAGGCGCTCTCCCAGAGGAGGAAGTTGCTCAGCCGCATCTCCCCGGCGCTGCGTACGATCATGTCGACCGGCGGGGCCTCTCCGAGATCCAGGTTGGAGGAGATCGACTCGATCGTGACCGGGGTGTTTGAGGCTACAAGCCGGTTGGCCGCGCGGACGATCTCGTCCCGGCCTCCGTAGTTGATCGCGATGACCGCGGTGATTCCCCGGTGGTCCTTCGTCGCCTCGACGGTATCGGCGATCACCTGCTGAACTTCCCGACTGAGACCGGCAAGATCGCCGATCGCCCGGATCCGGATCCGGTGGGTGCGATAAAAAGAGAGTTCACCGAGCAGTTTGCCGGTGAACAGCCGCATCAGGTAGGAGACTTCCTCTTCGGTGCGCTTCCAGTTCTCCGTTGAAAAGGCATAGAACGTGATCCACTCGATCTTTTGGTTCGCCGCTTCGATGATCACGCGCTTCAGCGCCTTCAATCCCTCGAGATGACCGGCGGTCCGCGGCAAGTTCCGGCTCTTGGCCCACCGCC
>JAAZJI010000143.1 GCA_012800465.1 Spirochaetales bacterium | reverse complement strand
GGTTATAAGTGATGGGCAAACGGCTTTCCGCCATTGAAGTCAAGGACCTTGATCTCGGGGCGGAGCATCACCACCTGAGGGAAATCGCTCATGTCGCCGCCAAGCCGCTTCAGCAGGATCTGGGCAGTCTCGATGCCGATCTCTTCCATCCGTTGCGCCGCCGCATAGTGGGCGTAGCGGAGCAGGGGACCATAGCTCAGATAGTCGAAGGTGGCGAAGACGAGATTGCTGCGCACATCGATGGGGATATTCTGAAGAGCGTACGTCGTGCAGCCGATATGGAGCGAGTCGTTCGCGATCACATATGCATTGGGCGGATCTTCAAGAGCGAACGCTTTTTTAAGCTGTTCATATCCGTCGCTTTGCAGCATCAGGCCCTCGGTGAAGATGCATGATTCATCGATCTCCAGCCCCAACTCCTTCATTCCCTCGATGAAGCCGAGATAGCGCTCCTTTGCGGTGAAGAAGGTCAAGTCCCCACCGATGAAGCCGATCCTGCGGTGGCCTTCGGCGGCGAGGCCTTTGAGGATTTCCTTGATTCCATACCGGTTGTCGGAGATGACGGTGTCCGTCTCGATTCCCTCGACTTTCCGGTCAAGGACGACGATCGGGGTGTTTTTCAGTGCTTTGTTTTTGAAATGACCGCCTTCGAGGCCGGAAGGCATCACCACAAGGCCGTCGACATTCCGTTCGATCAGGGATCGGAGATTGAGCTTCTCCTGTTCGACCGAACCGGATGATGAGGCGACGATCATGGAATACCCGTTCTCGGCGAGAACCCGGCCGATCGCTTCGACCACTTCCATGAAAAAGAAGTTCGTGAACTCGGGGGCGAGGATGCCGATGCTCCGCGTCGAACGCACCTTAAGCGAACGGGCGACCTCGTTCCTCTGGTACCCGAGCTCCTTGACCGCAGCCTTCACCTTAAGGCGCGTATCCTCGTTCACGCATGGCGAATCGTTCAGTACCCGAGAAACGGTGGCGATCGAAACGCCGGCTCTTGATGCAACATCCTTGATAGTCACCGAATTGAACCCTTCAATATCGATCGAAAGGGGTCACACAGCAGTGTGGCCGGTGACCCCCGATCAGATTGTGAAACGATATCTCAGAACTTAGTCGTAGAGCAAGCCCTTGATGTCATCGTCATCCATGTTCGCATGGTTCCAGAACTTCGCTCCGGTGTCGATGTCGGCGACCTTCTCGCCCTTGTAGGCCTTGTAGGCAAGCTCGACCGCCCGGTATCCGATCATGTACGGATCCTGGGTGATCGCACCGAGCATGTACTGCTTGCGAACGGCGTTCTTCTGAGCCTCGCCGGCGTCGAATCCGACGACGACGACGTCGCGCAGGGCCGCGTTGCTCTTCAGGGTTGCACCGTCATTGGTGGCTGCCAGAAGACCCTTGATCGTGGCCTCGTTGGAGCAGAAGATTCCGAGCACGTTGTGGCTGGTTACCTTGTTGAGGACAGCCTGCGCGCTGTTGGTGGCATCGGTCATCGCCGCGGACGCGGGAACGATCATGTCGATGAACACCTTCCGACCCTTGGTGGGGGAGTCGGCTGCGATGTAGGCGGTGTTTCCGATCACCGCGATGTCATCCAGTGAGAGCGCGCTGTCGTTGGCGATCAGCTGGACCATCCGGTCGCGGAATCCTTTACCTCGGGAGAGGAGGGATTCGCCGCTGGCATCCTGGTTCATGACGACGATCGTAACGGGATTGGCGACGGTCGCCTTCTCGATCCGACCCTTGATGACCTCGAACATCTTCTCGGCTGCAAGGCCTGCAGCTTCGTAGTTGTTCGTCTGTGCGGTCGCCCAGACCGAGCCGGCCGGAGCCTCGGGAACTCCGGAGTCGAATCCGATCACCGGGATATTCTTGGAGCGGGTCTCCTGCAGCTGGTCGAGAACACTGCTGGTGTTCAAAGCGGCAAGAGCGATCGCCACCGGGTTCTTGGCCATGGCGTTGTTGAGCATCTCGACCTGGATCTGGACATCACTTTCGGAGGGCGGTCCCTCGAAGGTGATATCTACGTTGAAATCCTTGGCGGCCGCGTTGGCGCCCAGCTTCACCTGCTGCCAGAAGTCGTGCTGCTCACCTTTTGAGACGACCGCGATGTACGGCTTCTTCTCAGAGGCCGCCTGGGCGAACAGGACCGAGCCAAGCACAACCAGAGCCAAGATCAGGACTAAGGTTTTCTTCATATAGATTCCTCCTATTTTTTCCCATTCCATGCGGAAAGGGGATTTCCCAATTATTCTTCCGAATCAATCACCGGAAGCTTCACTTCGGTGGCTTTCTTCGTTCGATACATATCCAACATCACCGCGCCGAGAACGACGACACCGGTGAAGAACGTCTGGTACTGGCTCTGCAGATCCATCGAGGGAAGGCCTGCCCGAAGGACGCTCATGATGTAGACACCGATCATCGTGCCGAAGATCGATCCGGAGCCTCCCGAGAGACTCGTTCCACCGATGACCGTACCGGCGATTGCGTAGAGTTCGAAGCCCTGGCCCTGGGCGGGCATGACAGTCGTGTAGACGGCAGCGAACGCAATTCCGCCGACACCGGCGAGGAAGCCGCTGACGATGTACGCCATCAGTTCCCACTTCGCGACGT
>JAAZJI010000142.1 GCA_012800465.1 Spirochaetales bacterium | reverse complement strand
CACCCCCGAGGAGGTGGCCGGCGAGATCGATCGGCAGATCCACCTCTCCTACCGGCTCTGGCCGACCAACTATTTCGCGTATGACCATCTGAACGGCACCACGACGTTCGCCGACCGCTACAAAGATTTCAATCATGAGACGTTCCTGCGCCGCTTCCGATACCGACGAGAGGAGGTTCGAGACTTTGCCCTCAATGCATATGCAAACCCGGTCAGATCGTTTTTGTCTCAGACTTCCTAGGCTGTTTCTCCTTCCGCTTTTCTTCATCCTCCTTCTCGGCTTCAGCGGGTGCAGGGAGGAGGAGTTCGATGTCCTGAATGTCGAATCGTCCCTCTCGGCGCTCTACTTCCTTCCCGAAGGGGAAAGCGCCTCGATTCTCACCCTGAGCTTTGAGTTGACGAGCGACGACTCGGTGGTGGAGGTGCAGGTCTCCTCCCCCGATGCGACCTCCCGCTGGGTCGTCTCGGCGAAGCGGGACGAGGGGGGAAGGTTCACCGTCGGGCCGCTTTCGATGGGGAAGGGGAACACCCTCGCCGAAGGGGTCTATTCGATGGTGATCCTCAATGAACGGGGAAAGACGATCGACCGCACCGTTGCGGTCCGCTCGCCGGACACCTCCGTCGATCCCTTCCGATGGGGGTCGTTCGACCCCGATACCCGGACGCTGGTGCTGAAAAAGAGCGCAACGCTCCAAGTGGGGAACGACCATGTCGACCTGA
The DNA here is from genome assembly GCA_012800465.1 of Spirochaetales bacterium. Taxonomy (GTDB): domain Bacteria; phylum Spirochaetota; class Spirochaetia; order Sphaerochaetales; family Sphaerochaetaceae; genus Sphaerochaeta. The sequence continues at coordinate 1,713 of JAAZJI010000142.1, read as the reverse complement.
AGGAGGGGGAGAGCCATGTCTTCGCCGTCGGGGAGGATGAGTTCTATCTCTCCTTCGACCGGGGAGCGACGATCGTCCGGGTGACCCTCTAGGTCCGTCCGACCGAGCTCATCAGGTCATTCCTGTTCAAACGGATGACGAAGGTCCGCCCGTGTGGACAGATCGGCTCTTCAAGGGCGAAGACGCGCTTCAGAAGCTCGATCGCGGCGGAGGCGTCGATCCGATCACCCGCCTTGATCGCACCATGGCACGCAACGACCGAATAGAGCCCCTTTTCGATTTCCCTCGGTTCGCCCCGCATCGTCTGGAGAAATTCGACCACTTCATGCTCGATCGTCCGATAGAGGGCGGGAACGGCAAGCAGCTCCCAGCTCAGGTCCTCCACTCGCTTGAGCTTGATTCCGAGGTTCAGGTAGCTGTCGAGGTTCGACATCAGGTATTCGTCGATCGAGCGTTCCACCTCGAAGACGATGGAGATCATCAGATTCTGGACCGGCTGCTTCGCCCGGACCTGGTCGTAGAGGATCCGTTCATGGGCGGCATGCTGGTCGACCAGAAAGAGGTCGTCCCCTTTTTGAGCGATCAGGAAGAGGTCGAACGCCTGTCCGAGGTAGGTGAAGGTCTCATCGCTCTGCTGGAGGGTCCAGATCCCGACATCCGCATCGGATCGCTTCGTTTCAAAGGTCGGCTCCTTCAGCGCCTCTTTCGCCTTTGCGAACCAGGCGGGATCGATCGGCTCCTTTGGCCCATAGGTGAAGGGGCGGTCGGTGACCGTCGAACCGGTCCGAGGGTCCGTCGGCTGTGAAAAGAGCGGAGGAGAGGGGGGATCCTCTTTCTCCTGAAGCCGGGGAACGGGCCGCTTGACCTGGGAGGAGATCAGCTGGACCACCCGGTGGTGGATTTCGGCCTTGTTGCGGAGGCGCACCTCCCGTTTGGTGGGGTGGATGTTGAAATCCACCAAGGTCGGGTCGATTTCGATGAAGAGGTAGCAGTAGGGGAACGATCCTCCGGGCAGGAGGGTGGAGTAGCCGTAGGTCACCGCCTGGACGAGGGCATACTCATCCACCGGGCGCTTGTTCACGAAGATCCTGATGTGGGAGCGGTCGCTCCGCCACAGGGCGGCGGAGGAGGCGACCGCGTAGAGGCTGAAGCGGCCATGTTCGGATGAGAGCTCGACCAGCTCCTCATTGGGAACCCGCTGTCCGGTCGCCAGCACGTCCGCGACCCGGTCTTTCGCCGAGGTGGGGGGAAGATCGAGGCGCAGCGTGGAATCGACGATGAGCCGGAAGGCGACGTGCGGATAGGCGAGCGCCTTCTCCTGGAGAACCGACCTGACCTGCGCGGATTCGGTGGAAGCCCGCTTGAGGAACTGGCGGCGGGCGGGCAGCTCGCCAAAGAGGTTCTTCACGATGACCAGAGTCCCGGAAGTGGTCGTGGATGAAAGGATCTCGCCCCGTCTGCCGTTGTCGATCGTGACCTCATGGCCGTTCGAGGCGATCGTGATCGAGCTGACGGCGGCGATCGAGTAGAGGGCTTCGCCGCGGAAGCCCATGCTGGTGATCCTGTACAGGTCGTCCAGATTCCTGATCTTGCTCGTCGCATGGCTCTCACCCAGCAGGGGAAGGTCATCCTTCGCGATGCCGGTGCCGTCGTCGAGGACGCGCATCTCCTCGATCCCTCCCCCGGTCAAGGAGACGGTGATCGAGGTCGCTT
>JAAZJI010000141.1 GCA_012800465.1 Spirochaetales bacterium | reverse complement strand
TTAACAGGTGACAAGGATTTTCTCGAATCAGCTGTCGAAGAACCACGTATTATCAGCGTTCAAACTTTTTTGGACGTGTAACCGAGGTATCCGGATAATCAGAAATTCGCTTCAATCCGTTTATATTCTAAATAAACACCATGATGTCAGACAGATACTATACCCCGACGTCAAACAAATGCCATGTTGCCAATTGCTCCTCCAGGGAGTATCCTAGGTGTATGAAAAGACTTCTCGTTACCCAAGGGTTGCTGGTTGACACCGAGTGGACCCGCCATGCGGATATCCTGATCGAGGATGGGATCATCGTCCGGATCGCTCCGAAGATCGAGGTCGACGAGGTCGACGGCCCGGTGGAGATCGTCCGGGCCGACGGGCTTGCGATCCTGCCCGGGATCATCGATGCGCACACCCACTATCATCTGGTAAGCCGGAACACGGTCACCGCCGACTCCTTCGCCGAGGGCTCGCGGGCCGCCGCCCATGGCGGGGTCACCACCGTGGTCGACTTCGCCGATGATGACAAGAAGCGCTCGCTTGCGGTCAACGCCGGGGAGCGGATCGAAGCGATGGGAAAAGAGATGGCGATCGATTTTTCCCTTCATCAGGGAATCTATTCCTATCGTCCGAGCCTGAAAGAGGAGCTGCTTGAGCTCAAGGAGCTCGGGGTCAAGGTCATCAAGCTCTTCACCACCTACAGGAACGTTGGGTACATGATCGAGAAGGAAGAGGAGCTGAAGAAGATCTTTGCACTCTGCAAGGATCTGGATCTGCTCGTCACGATCCACTGTGAGGACGACGAGGTCATCCAGCGTGCCGAACAGGCGTATAAAGGAGATTATGCTCCCGCTTCCCATCCGATTCTCCGCCCCTCGGAAGCGGAAGCGGCCGGAATCCGGAGGATGGGGAGGATCGCCCTCGAGGTCGGCATCCCGATCTACATCGTCCATCTCTCCAGCAAGGCGGGACTGGAGGCGGTTCGCGACCTTCGAAGGCAAGGGGTGCGGGTGATCGTCGAGACGACTCCCCACTACCTGTTCCTGACCGGCGAGAACCTTGCGGGCGATGACGGGGCGCTGTGGGTGATGACCCCGCCGCTTAGGGAGGACGAGGATCGGCTGGCGCTCCAGGAAGCGCTCCTGAACGGAGAGATCCAGGTCGTCGCGACCGACCACTGCGCCTTCACGAGGGAGCAGAAGCTCGCCTCCCGGGACAGCCGGACGATTCTTCCCGGCATCCCGGGCAGCGAGGAACTGCTTTCCCTGGTCCACGACTTCGCCGCCAAGAGCGGACGGATCGGTCTTCAGCAGGTCGTGAACCTTCTGTCGACCGCTCCGGCCAAGGCGTTCGGGCTCTATCCGCGCAAAGGGGCGCTCAGGATCGGCAGCGATGCGGACTTCGTCCTCTTCGATCCCGACCACCAGTGGAAGATCGATGACGGATCCATCCACTCGGCAAGCGGATACAGCGCGTATTCGGGAATGACCGTCGTCGGAAAAGCGCTGATGACCTACCTCGGCGGCAGGCTCATCATGGGCGACGGGGTGTACCTCGGCTTGCCGGGTAGCGGCGAATTCATTCCTCAACGCTCGGTGGGGCGAGGAAAAACGGTGATGCACTGATGATTGAAGCGATCTTGTTCGACATGGACGGGGTGTTGATCGACTCCGAGCCGATCATCCTCAAGGCGGCGATGCGGCTCTTTGCCGATAAGGGCGTGACCGTCCGGAAGGAGGATTTCACTCCGTTCATCGGAACCGGGGACAAACGGTATCTTCTGGGGGTGGGGGAGAAGTACGGGCTCGACCTGGACTTCGAGGTGGAGAAGCATGTTCTCTTTTCCCACTATGGGCGGATCGCCAAGGAGAGCGGGCCGCTGGGGGGCGTCCTTCGCTTCATCGCCAACGCAAAGAAGGCGGGATTGAAGATCGCCCTCGTCACCAGCGCCGTCCGGATGAAGATGCTGCTCAACCTGGAAGCGGTCGGGGTCGAGGAATCGATCTTCGACAAGGTCGTCACCGGGGACATGGTGAAGCGCAACAAGCCCCATGCGGACATCTATCAGATCGCTTCCCTGCTTCTGGGCATTGATGCGCAGAAGTGCCTGGTCGTCGAGGACGCCCTCAACGGGACGGTCGCCGGAAAAGCCGCCGGCTGCTCCGTCCTCGGGTTGACCACCACCTTCGGGAGGGAGGAACTCCTGGGAAGCGGGGCGGATGCGGTGATGGGCACCCTCGCCGAGTTCGAGGATTTTTCCACCTCAAAGGAGTTCAACGAGCTGCTTCACGGGTATGTCGGTCCACGGGACGGCACCCCCTTCGGGGCGAACCTCATCCCCGATCCCGTGAAGGAGATGGACGAGGGCGTGCTGAAGGAGGCGATCGCCGCCGCGTTGAAGGCTCGCCTCAATGCGTATGCACCGTATTCGGACTATCGGGTGGGCAGCGCGATCGTAAGCCATCGGACGAAGAACGTGTATCCGGGAGCGAACGTGGAGAACTCCTCCTATGGGGCGACGATCTGCGCCGAGCGCAGCGCCCTTCTGCGGGCGATCGCCGAGGAAGGGGTCATCGGGATCGAGTGCCTCGTGGTGGTCAGCTCCGACTCCCCGCCGGCTCCCCCGTGCGCCGAGTGCCTCCAGGTCCTCGCCGAGTTCAGCCGCGGTGATACCGCTGTTCACCTCTTGGATGTCGATGCGGCTGAAGGAAGGGACGGGGTGCATCTGGTCCGTCGATTCGACGAGCTTCTTCCGCACCCCTTCATCTTTCCGTCCAAGAGGCTTTAGCTCAGGCTTTCAAGCGCCATGATCTTGTCGACCCGCCTCCGGTGGCGCTCGCCTTCAAACGTGGCGTCGATGAACGCGTCGAGAATGTCTTCGACCTCTTCCCGATAGACCACCCGGCCGCCGAACGCGATGAAGTTCGCGTCGTTGTGACGCTTGGCCATCTGGGCGGTGTAGGTGCTGTGGACGAGGGCGCAACGGATCCCGTCGACCTTGTTCGCGCTGATCGATATCCCGATTCCCGTTCCGCAGAGAAGGATTCCGAACTCGTATCCTCCTTTCTTGAACTCCGTCGTGGCGGCGAGGGCCATGTCCGGGTAATCGACAGGATCTTCCGTCGCGGTGCCGAGGTGGTTCACCTCGTAGCCCATCTTCTTCAGATACTCGATGAGAGCAGCTGCCAATTCGACCGCACCATGGTCATTAGCGATAACTACCTTAGGCATCACGATTCCTCCACCCTTCGATTCTATCCCAGAATATGAGGATTTCCAATGAGAAGAGAGGAGCAAAGCGATCTCATCGCTGTTGTACGCTCCTTGAAAGTACGCTACGATAGGGCAGAAGGAGCGGACAGTGGCAAAGATCTTCGTCTGCGGGCACAGGAACCCCGACATGGATTCGATCTGTAGCGCATATGCGTATGCCGAGCTGAAGAACAGGATCGATCCGAGCAACACCTACATCCCGATTCGCTGTGGAAACCTCAACGAAGCGACCCGGGCCCAGTTCAAGCGATTCGGACTGATCCCTCCGTCGTTCCGGCGGGACGTACGGACCCGGATCTCCAAAGTCATCATCGAACCCGACGTCGACGTATGTCCCACCGATCCCGTCTACCGCCTGATCAGCCTCTACAAGAACACCGCCCGCCATTCCGTCTTCCCGATCATGGAGGGAACCGACTTTCTCGGGCTGGTGACGATCGATGAGATCAGCGATTTCATCCTCAAGGAGAACTTGGGCAGCCGGCCGGTCTACAACTTCCTCGTCAAGAACTTCGAGGTCGTCATCCCCGGCTACTTCATCAAGCGGGGACGCGAGGAGGCGATCCGGGCGCCTTTGGCGGTCGGAGCCAACAAGTTCGCGACCTACGAGAAAGTGATGAAAGGGTTCAAGGGACCGATGCCGATCCTCGTCGTCGGCGATCGGGAGCGGCACATCAAGAAAGCGATCGAACTGAAGGTCCCGGCGATCATCCTCACCGGGATCCGGGGGAAGACGATCTCCAAGGTCGACTGGGACACCTACGAGGGAAGCGTGTTCGTCAGCGGAACGGACACCGCCGAGACCCTCCGGCTGCTTCGCCTCTGCGTTCCGGTCAGCGAGCTGCTGGTGAAGAAGCTGCCCGGTCTCCAGGCGGACATGCTCTTTGACGAGGCGCGGGCGTTTCTCGCCAACAACGACTACCGGGAACTGCCGGTCTTCAGCGGCAAGGAGTATCGTGGCTACGTCTCCCGGCGCTCCTTCCTCGAAAAGCCGACCACCAAGCTGATCATGGTCGACCACAACGAGAACGACCAGGCGATCAGCGGGGTGGAGGAGGCGGAGGTCGTCGAGATCGTCGACCATCACCGCCTCGGGGCGGCGAAGACCCGGAACCCGATCTTCATCTGCTGCGAGCCGCTGGGGTCGACCTGCACGATCGTCTACAAGCTCTTCCTGCGGCACGACGTCGAGGTGACGGGCGACATCGCCAAGATCCTCCTCTCGGGAATCGTCAGCGACACGGTCATGCTGAAGAGCCCCACCACGACCTTCGAAGACTATACCGCCGTCCAGGACCTGCTCTCGATCGCCGGGGTGGATGACATGTACACGTTCGGGGAGACGATGTTCTCCGGCGGAGCTTCGCTCGCCAACAGCGACGCCAGAACGATGATCGAGGGGGACTTCAAGCGCTATCAGGAGGGGATGGTTACCTTCGGCATCGGGCAGAGCGAGGTGACCACCCTCGACGATGTCGAGGATTACCGCGCCCGGTACCTGGAGGAGCTGGAGATGGTCAAGAAGGCGTACAGCCTCGATTGGGCCCTCTTTCTGATCACCGACGTGGTCAGGGAGAACTCCGTGCTGCTTCTGACCCGGATGCCGATCGCCGAGCAGAAGCTCGCCTACGAGAAGACCGGCGAGGGGATGTACTTCCTTCCGCAGGTCCTTTCCCGCAAGAAGCAGCTCCTGCCTGAGATCATCCGGGTGATCCAGGAGTAGACGCTAGCGGATCTCGCTGATCGTATTGATCGAAGGGATCGTCTTCAGGGTCTTGATGACCTTCTTGAAGTCATCCTCGTGCTGGACCTCCATCGTGAAGGTCCCCATCAGCTTCCCTTCCTCATCGTCCTGGAGGCGGCCCTCGATCAGGTGGCCCTTGTGCTTCCTCAGCGCCCCTTCGATCTCGCCGAAGAGGTCGTAGGTGCGCTTGCTCGTCACGGCGAACCGCTTGGTCAGCTTGGGGAATTCCGTTTCCCATTCGACATCGATCGACCGGTCCTTCACCTCGGCCATGTTTTTCAGGTTGGGGCAATCGGTGCGGTGAACGATGATTCCCCGGCCCCGGCTGACGTAGCCGATGATCTCATCCCCTCGGACCGGGTTGCAGCACTGGGCGATGTGGATCATCATGTTCTTCTCGTCCCCGACCCGGAATTTCATCCGTGAAGGATCGACGTGTTGGCGGATGATCTCATCATCGTCCCCTTCGACCTGTTGTTCAGGGGGCCGTTTTTCGATCTTCGCTTGGG
>JAAZJI010000002.1 GCA_012800465.1 Spirochaetales bacterium | reverse complement strand
GCTTGACACGATGGTACCAATAGGGTAATGTACCAAGCGTTCAACAGACATTCGCCTATAGCTCAGTCGGTAGAGCAGGTGGCTGTTAACCACCCTGTCGGGGGTTCAAATCCCTCTGGGCGAGCGACGAGACAATCCTTCGGGGTTGTCTCTTCTCGTTTCTAGCTCTCCAGTCGTTTCTGATTCGCCAGATAGACCCGCCACGTCGAAGCGATGATGTTCTCCACGCTCGAGTGCTCCGGTCTCCAGCCGAGGATCTTCCTCGCTTCCTTGCTTGAGGCGATGAGCTTCGCCGGATCGCCTTTTCTCCGATCCACGTATTCGGCGGGAATCGGGTGGCCGGTGATCTGGCGGGCGGTATCGACGATCTGCTGGACGCTGATTCCCCTTTCGGATCCGAGGTTCACAATGAGGTTTCCCTTGCCTTCCATGAGATGGTCGACCGCCAGGACGTGGGCGGTCGCCAGATCGGTGACGTGCACATAATCCCGGATCGCGGTCTTGTCGGGGGTGTCCCAGTCGCTGCCGAAGATCAGGAGATTGGGCCGGATTCCCATCGCCACCTCCATGACCACGGGAATCAGGTTCGCCGGGTTGGATTCCAGGCCGAGCATCCGTCCCTCGTTGTCATACCCCGCCGCGTTGAAGTAGCGCAGCGAGACGTAGGAAAGACCCCGAAGGTTCGAGTACCACTCCAGATTCTCTTCAATGGCGAGCTTGGTGTACCCGTAGTAGTTCGTCGGCTTCGTCGGATGATGCTCATCCACCGGAAGATATTCCGGTTCGCCGTAGACGGCGGCGGTGGAGGAGAGGATGAAATTCCTCACCTTGGCTTTCGCGCAGGCGGCGATGAGGTTCAGGGATCCACAGATGTTGTTGTGGGAGTATTTCTCCGGAGCCACCATCGATTCTCCCGCGGCTTTGAACGCGGCGAGGTGGATCACCGCATCCCATCCTTCTTCAATGACTGTGGCGATCTGCTCATAGGTTTCGATATCTCCCTCGAAGAAGCGGGCCCGCTCATCCACGTTGCTTCTCAGTCCGCTTGAGAGGTTGTCAAAAATTCCGACTTCATCTCCTCGTTCGAGGAACTGGAGGGCGACATGGCTACCGATGTACCCGGCCCCTCCGACCAGTAATATCTTCATGGTTTCGTCTCCTTATGAAAAGCGGGTGATGATCGCGCTCAGTTCCGCCAGTTTTTCATCAAGCAATGCTTGGGTAGCAGCCTCAACAACCAACCGCAAGTACGGTTCGGTGTTGGATTTCCGCACGTTGAACCACCAGTCGGCGAACTCGACCCGATAGCCGTCGAAATCCATGACGAGGGTGGGATGGTCATTTTCGACGTAGCGCTCATGGAGCGCGGCCATCGCTTCATCCTTTTCGTTCAGGGTGAAGTTCACCTCGCCGCTGTTCGCCCATCGGACGATCGAATCGATGAAGGAGCCGATCGTCCGGCCTTCGGCCTTGAGGATCTTCACCGCCTGAAGCACCAGGAGGGACGCGAGAATTCCGCTGTCGCAGTTGAAGAAGTCCCTGAAGTAGTAGTGTCCGGCAAGTTCTCCGCCGAAGATCGCCCCAAGCTCGCGCAGCCTGTTCTTCGCGAACGCATGTCCGACCTTCCAGACATGCACCTCGGCACCGAGGCTTTCAAGGAATTCGACCGTCGACCGGCTGGTCCGGATGTCGACCAGGACGCGTCCTTGTTCCTGCTTGAGGTAATAGAGACCCAAAAGACCGGTGATGTAGTCGGGCTGGAGGAAGCGGCCGTTCTCATCGAGGAACATGACGCGGTCGGCATCGCCGTCGTAGATGATTCCGATGTCGCTTCCGTTGGCGATCACGGCATCCCGAAGATCGTAGGTGTTCGCGATCTCCAGGGGATTGGGCTCATGGGCGGGGAAGGTCCCGTCAAGATGGTCGTAGAGGTAGTGATGCCCCTCTCCAAGGAGGTCCTTGACGATGAGATTCGCCATTCCGTGTGAAAAGTCGATCGAGAGGTTCAGGTCGGAGGTGTCGGGCGTGAACGCTTTCAGAAAGTCGACATACGCGCTTCTCGCCTCCTTGTGGATGATTCTTCCCCGCTGTCGGGCGGGAAGGATCTCATCATGCAGGACCATCGCTTCCAGCTCTTTCAGCCCGCTGTCCGAACCGACGGGAACGGCGCCCGTTCGGCTGATCTTCAGTCCATTGTATTCGGCGGGGTTGTGGCTGGCGGTGATCTGGACGGAGGCGTCCGCCTTGAAGTGGACGGTCGAGAAGTACACCATCGGGGTGGTCGCCAGACCGATGTCCCAGACATCCGCTCCGCTGTCCATGATTCCCCGGCTCAACGCCTCGAAGATCTCATCGCTGCTGGTGCGGACATCCCGACCGACGAGAACCTCGTCGCTTTTTAGAAGCTTGGGTAAAAAATAACCGATTTTATATACGGTGTCCTTGTTGAAATCCACGTTGTAGATTCCCCGGATATCATACGCTTTAAACGCTCCCATTGATCATTCTCCTTCTGAATTCCTTTCGATCCATCACTTCGAAGAAGTGGGCCGTCCCGTCTTTCAGCAGCACCATCTCGACCACTTGACGGAAAGCCTTGTCGAACCATGAGGCGTCTTTCACCGGACGGTTCGGCTGTCGGATCATCTTGAGCGCATCGCTTCGGCAGACGGTCCGGACCGATTCGACGCCCGAGCACGCAAAGGAGCCCTCATACTTCACGAACGATCTCCTGCTCTTCCGCGATCGGAGCGAAATGCCGAAGAGCGCCGGCTGGCGCTCGAAATCCTCGAAAAAGAATGAATCGCCCACTTTGTACAGGAAGACTCCGAACTCGCGGGCGACTCCCTTCGTCGTGGCGTACCACGTGGCGTAGGTCCTCCATGAGAGTTTTCCTCCATGTCTCGTTTCAAGTTCCCGGATGAACTTGTGGGCATCATCATCCATCGCGCATCTTCGCCTCTCTAGCTTTTTTTCATAGTACCATATACACTGCGTTGCAGAAAGAGTGGCGAGGGCATATGGATTATCAAGCGAAGGATTTTGGCAAACTGCTGAAGAACAATGCCCTTACGATGCGACGGTTGTTTCAAGGGACCGACACCGATTGCATGCGCGTCTACGACCGGAACATGGAAGCTTTTCCCGTTACGGTCGATCTGTGGGCACAGTGGGTTAGGATCACCGACTACAGCGAAGAGGGCATGGATGACGACGCGCGGGATCTCGTCATGGATCTCGCCAGCCGGATGCTCTACGTCCCCATCGAGAAGGTGATCTACCACCATCGCCAAAAACGGACGGGGCGCGAGCAGCATGATGTCCAGGAGCCGGTTTCCACCCTCGTCGAGGTCCGGGAACAGGGGCTTGTCTTCACGGTCGATCTGACGAAACGGGTGGATACCGGCCTGTTCCTGGATCATATGCCGACCCGGGCATTGGTAGGGTCGATGAGCTATGGGCTGAGGGTTCTGAACCTCTTTTCCTACACCGGCTCCTTCAGCGTGTACGCCGCCCGGGGTGGGGCGGTGCAGGTCGATTCGGTCGATCTCTCGGCGACCTATACCGCATGGGCCGAGGCGAACCTTGCCGCGAACGGGTTCGTCGGACCGAACTATCGATGTATCAACGCGGATGCATTCGGCTATGTCAAAGACGCCTTGGAAGAGAAACGGATCTATGACCTGATCATCTTCGATCCGCCGAGCTTTTCCAACTCGCGAAAGATGGAGCACGATTTCGATATCGTGCGTGATCATGTCCGCTGGCTTCATGCGCTCAGCGGCATCGTGAAGAAGGGAGGAACGATCATCGTCTCCTCGAGTCTGGGAGGGTTTTCATTAGATAAGAGCGCGTTGGGAGGGTACACGATCGAAGAACGTACCCAGGATTTATTAGCCCCGGGATTCACCCGTCGATCCGGGACCGCCCGAACATGGGTGCTGACGAAAGAACGGAATCATGCGATACCGGCGATATTCAGAAACAGCCGGAAGAATACGGAAACGGCGCAGGATGAAGCGCAGATGGAAGAACGAGAGATGAGTACAGAAGAGAAGAACAAGCCGGAGGTCAAAGAGGCGACCCGGGGCGAAGAAGCCGTGGAACGGACATTTTTCAGCGAGGATGATGACGTATGGACCCTGGTCTGGGAGGAGGAGCCGAAGGATACAGCTGAAACGAAGAAAGAGCGTGCTCCGCGACGTGACAGCCGCCGCTATTCAAGCGATCGGCCAAGACGGGATGATAGTCGTCCTCGAAGGTTTGACGACCGCCCGAGGCGGGAGTATGACGATCGTCCCCGCAGGTACGATGACCGCCCGAGGCGGGAGTATGACGATCGGCCCCGCAGATACGACGACCGGCCAAGACGGGACTATGATGATCGGCCCCGCAGGTACGACGACCGCCCGAGACGGGAGTATGATGATCGGCCGCGCAGATACGACGACCGTCCGAGGCGGGAGTATGATGATCGGCCCCGCAGATACGACGACCGGCCAAGACGGGAGTATGATGATCGGCCCCGCAGATACGACGACCGGCCAAGACGGGACTATGACGATCGGCCCCGCAGATACGACGACCGCCCGAGGCGGGACTATGATGACCGGCCCCGCAGATACGATGACCGCCCGCGCCGGGGATATGATGATGGAGACAACCAACGTCGAGCTGAACGGGCGTTTGAAGATCGACCAAAGCGGGATGAACGGCCCAAAAGAGAGCGGAAAGCTCCGCCGAAGCCCTACGGGTTTGGAGCCAAGGCTCCTCGGAAGGCGAAAAGAGAGGAGTG
>JAAZJI010000140.1 GCA_012800465.1 Spirochaetales bacterium | reverse complement strand
GCATTTTTGGCTTTGATGGCCTTAGGCTTTTTGGAGATTAATGACTTGAAAAATCGTCCACCTAAAAAGATGTATATCCCATTCAAATCAGTCTCAGAACGTGATCGGCTCTATAACGGATGGCTTGGTGCAGTCAAGAAAGCGCTCACCAAATAAGAGAAAGCGTCTTCAGGAATCTCCCTCAACCCACCGTCTGAACATCACCTCGGTCGAGCGGTTCATCTCCCGCATGAACGCGCTGGTGTGCTTGCGCCGGTAATAGAAGTCGGCGAGGGTGCCGGTGTTTTCATAGGGGAGGCTTTGGATCCTCCGCTTCTGCTCTTCGTGCTCACGGTAGGCGTATTCCATCTCCTTGAGGTGGGGTTCCCGGTAGGAGTCCTTCATGAAGATCGAGTCGACGGGGCAACGGGGGGTGCGTTTTACCGCGTTGTCCGTCTTGGGGTACCCGAAGATGACCATCGCCGCCGGGATGACGGAACCGCTTAAGTCCAAGAGGTCGCTGAGCTCTTCGAAGTTCTCGATCACGTCGCCGATGTAGCAGGATCCGAGGCCCAGGGCTTCTGCGGCGATCACGGCGGTGTGGGCGGCGATGATCGTGTCCTGGAGGGCGAGGTGGAGATCGCCGAGGCCGATCGGGCGGTAGGGCAGGTCGCTCGCCTTTTCGACCGCTCCGCTTTCATGATAATAGTTCAGCCACTTCTGGGCATCTGCAAGGAAGACCCAGACCAGCGGGGCCTTTGCGATCATCGGCTGGTTGTCGCAGAGGAGGGCGAGCTTCTCCTTCTTCTCCCGGTCACAGACCTCGACGATCGAGTAGTACGCCATGTTTCCCGCGGTGGGTGCCCTGAGGGTCGCCTCCTTGAGGGCAAGCAGGACTTCGGGAGCGATCGGCCGGTCGGAGAACGCCCGGAGCGAACGACGATCGTGTATCAGGCGGAGTGTCTCATTCATGGTGACAAGTATAGGAAAAGAGAGTCGCTTGTACCACCATCCGGATATACACATCGACCTCCGGTGTTGTATGATGAAGACCATGAGAAGCGTAAGGGTGTACCGCTACCGGTGGGTCGTGCTGATCAGTCTCATCAACCTTGTGCTCGCCGGAAGCCTGCAGTGGCTCAACTTCGCTCCCGTGGGGCGGATCGTGAACGCCTATTACCGAGACCAGATCCATCTTCGGTTCTTCAATCCGGTCGATCTCCTTTCCCTCACCTACCTGGTCGTCTACGTCCTCTTCTCGATCCCTTCCGGCTGGGTCATCCGCAAGCTCGGCATGCGGATCACCTGTTGGATCTCATCCGGCCTGATCATCTTCGGAGCGATGACCAAGACCCTCTACCTCACCTCCTTCAAGACCGTCCTGTTCGGTCAGATTCTTCTCGGCCTCGCCCAGACGTTCACCCTCACCGGCATCACCGAGATGACGAGCCGCTGGTTCCCGATCCGGGAGCGGGGAATGGCGGTGGGGATCATCCAGGCGAGCCAGTACCTTTCTCTGGCCCTCGTCATGGTCCTTTCCCCCCTCTTCGTCGTTCGCTCCCAAAAGGGGATCGAGCAGCTGATGAGGATGTGGGCGATGATCTCGATCATCCTCGCCGCGGTCAGCGCCGTCCTCGTCCGGGAGCGCCCTCCGACCCCGTCATCCACGTTCAAGCAGGAGGAGCTGCAGTTCGGCCACGCCTTCCGCCTGGCGTTCAGCCGCCGTTCGCTCAGGATCCTCATCATCGAGTTCGCCACATCGTGGGCGGTTCTGATGACGGTTTTCATCAAGATCGATGAAATCAGTGAATTCCTGGGGTTCGTCGACTCCAACGGGATCCTGGCGGTGACGATGCTCCTGTTCGGAATGGTTTCGGCGGTCGTCATCCCCGCGTTGAGCGACCGCTTCCGGAAACGGAAGGTGTTCTACATCCTCTGCGCCCTCACGGCGGTTCCCGGGAGCCTTCTGCTTCTCAGCGGCGACATCACGGTCGCCCTGGTCGGAGCGGCGATCCTGGGCGGCGGGCTGTTGGCCTCGATCCCGATCGGCAGCCAATACGCCACCGAGCTCGGACACGGGATCAACGAGAAGGTCATCCAGGCGATCCTCCAGTTTTTCAGCCAGCTCGCCACCGTCGTCATCCTCTTCGTCACGACGATCATCAAGGAGCGCTATCAGCTGGTTCTTCCGGCAATCCTCGCGACGATCCTCCTGGGCTCCCTGGTCGCCACGTTCTTCATCAAGGAGAGCGAGGTGATCGTCACCGAGGATGAGCGCCTCAAGGCGCTCATCGACCTGGAAAACGTCCAGCACTGATCAGGATTTCTTCGGAAGGAGCCCGTCGTTCCACCGGTCCTTCGCATAGACCCGGTCCAAAGGCAGGCGGACCCGCGGGCCGCGCTCGCTTGCAAGGTGGTGCTCCCTGAGCGTGGAATCATCACCGGGGTACCCGATGATCAGGAGGGTCAGTAGCGTCTCGGAAGCGGGAATCTTCAAAGCCTCCTTCACCGCATCGGCGTTGAAGCCGGCGATCGGGTGGATGTACAAGCCCTCGGAGACCGCTTGGGCCTGATAGGCCATCGTGGCCATCCCGACCTCAAAGGGGGCGAAGACCCGATCCCCGATGGCAAGCGACCACTCGTCGTTGGTCACGACGGCGGTGATCGCCGGGGCGCTCTGAGCCCAGTAGTTGCCCGGGGTGAGGGCACCCTTCACCTCGGCAAGAACGGCGGGGTCGGTGACGGTGATGAAACGCCAGGGCTGGCTGTTGTTCGCTGACGGAGCGGTTACCGCCGCTTCGACCAGCCGGGTAAGGACCTCTTCATCGATGGGTCTTGCATCCATGGCGCGATAGGCGCGCCGGTCCTGAAATGTCGATAGTACAGGCATAGTTCCTCCATGATGGGCTCAATATACTGAAGAATCGATGGATCGTCTGCATACGAAGGCAGGGTCCGAATCCCGGACCCTGCACCGTGTTCACATCTTGAATTGCTTAATCGAGTGGCGAGAAGTCGGACTTCGGTGCACCACAGAGGGGGCATACCCAGTCCTCCGGGATATCGGCAAAAGCGGTTCCTGCCGCTACGCCATTATCAGGATCGCCTACGGCCGGGTCATAGATATACCCGCAAAGATTACATTCGTACTGTTGCATCTCATTTCCTCCTGCACCCTAGCATACCGATAAAGCGAGGTTCCCGCAAGAAAATTCGTCCCGCTCACCGATAGATCGCCAGTACATCCTCAAGGCGTTTCTTGAAGCGGCGCCGATAGTGCTCGGGACCCAGGATCTCCACCGCATCGCCGCATTGGATGATTCGCAGGGTGAGCTCGATCGAGTTCTCGACATCCATGTTGCAGATCCATGACCCGTCCTTGAGCTTTTCCAGTTGGGGCTTTCCGTGGATCAGCTTCCTGAACGCGTTCATCGCCGACCGTTCCTTCAGCTTGAGGCTGAGGGGGATCATATCGATCGCATCGAAGGTCTCCGGGGATTCGGAGAACTTGAAGGGCTTGAGGTTGTCGGGAATCGTGTAGGTCTCGTTCAGGATCGTGGCGCTGGTGATCGTGGAGATGTCGACCGTCACGATCTCGGTGGTGTGCCGCAGCCGGCCGGTGACGGTGATCGGGTTGCGCGCCCCGTCCGTCTCCCGGAAGCCGATGAAATAGGGGGCGAGCTCGGTCTCGATCGAATCGAACCCTTTCAGCGACTGGACGATCCGGACGATCCGCCCGCTGACCCAGGCATCGATGAGGACCTCGAGGATCGCGTTGAACGCGCTGCTCTCCTTCTGGGCGATCAATTGCTTGTCGATCTGCTCCGCCAGCGAAACGATCGCTTCACTGATCTTCGGAGCATAGGAATGCATGTTCATCGCGATCTTCCTGAGCCCGGAGGCGAGGTGGGGGTTTTGGAACTCGCTGGTGTTGAGGAGCATCTCCGCCGAGAGGTTGATCGCCAGGCTCTCATAGACGGAGAGGGCGTGCACCTCTTCGCCCTCCTTCGCCCGGATTTTCAGCAGGTTGTTCTCTTCATAGAGGTCGATGTGTTCTGCGAGCTTGTCGATGTAGCGACTGATCGTCGAGCGGTGGACCCCGAGCCTGCGGGCGATCTCGGCCCGGCGGAGTCCTTCGGGATGGGAATGGAGCAGCAATTCGATCTGTGCAACACGTTCGCCCTTCATGACACCCCCTTTTGCACCAGAATGCAACAAACTTGGGATAGTGTACCATAGGAATGGAGAATGGTAAACAGAATGCAACAGAGTGTTGTCTTAAAAGGAGAAGCTTGCGTTAGGATGGGAATAACGCATCGTGAAGACAAGGAGCGGTCGGATGAAGGTTTCAGCAATCGGATGTTGTTTGATCGATTACCTCTTTCATGAAGAAAACTACTCAAAATCGGTGTTCGACGAGTATCGGGGCACCTGCTCCGGCGACGGAGGGTTGCTCGTCGGCGGTCTGGTGTTCGGCGAGCGGCTTGCCGAGTTCACGGGACTGCCGTTCGATACCCTGCTGCGCCGCCTGATTCCCCGTCCGGAGGAAGGAATCCAAAACATCGGCGGACCGGCGATCATCGCTCTAATCCACGCCGCCCAACTCTTGTATGACTCGCCGCATTCGTTCCATTTCCACGGCGTCGCCGGCGACGATGCCGAATACCGTCTGATCCGAAAGCATCTCGCCAAGACGACGATCGATTCCCGCTTCCTCATCCTCGAAGGGGAGCACACCCCGACGACCTATGTGCTGAACGACCCTCACGCCCACGGGGGAAAAGGGGAGCGGACCTTCGTGAACCTTCTCGGCTCGGCCGCCCGCATCGAGGAGGTCGATGACGATGCGTACCGAAGCGACATCGTCCTGTTCGGCGGGACCGCCCTCTGGCCGGCCTACCACGCCCGGATCGACCGGGCCCTCCGCCGGGCCAAGGCCAACGGGGCGCTCACGATCGTCGGCACGGTCTTCGATTTCATGAACGAGTCCCGCTCATCAAGCGAACGATGGCCGTTCGGTGAGGAGAGCGGGTATCCGTTCGTCGACCTGCTGGTCTGCGACGCCCTGGAAGCGGAGAGGATGAGCGGGGAAAGCGACGTGGAGAACGCGGCGGCCTTCTTCACCGAAGCGGGGGTGGGGGCCGGAATCATCACTCGGGGATCGAAGGAGATCGTCGCCTGGTCGAACGCCAAGAGCATCTTCGGGCATACCCCTTTGACGTATTTCCCGGTGTGCGCCCATATCGACGAACTGTTGGAACAGGACCCCTCGCTGCGCAAGGACACCACCGGCTGTGGAGACAACTTCCTCGGAGGCGTGCTCGCCTCGATCGTCTCCCACGGGGGAACCCGGTGCAACCTGGTCGAAGCGGTCGTCTCCGGCGGCGCTTCGGGAGGATTCACCCTGACCCATCACGGGGGGATGTTCCATGAAACCCGGATCGGGGAGAAGCGAAGCCTGCTCGAGCCGGTGCTCGCCGCCTACCGCGAGCAGCCGGGTGTGGTATAATCCTCCCATGGATGATCGATTAATCAATGTGGAGATGCAGCTCACCTATGCCCAGGAGAAGCTTGAGACCCTCAACGGGGTCGTGACGGAACAGGGGATGGAATTGCAACGCCTGAAATCCCTCATCGAACAGCTGGAACGCCGGATCGTCGAACAGCTCGATGAGGGTGAAGACGGCTCCCGGAAACCGCCGCACTATTGATCCAATAGGGCCAGCTCGGTCTTCGCCGCGGTGTAGGAGCGAAGGCCTCCGGTGAGGTTGTAGACCTCGGTGAAGCCGTTTCCTCGCAGAATCCGTTCAGCGAGGTATCCCCGTACCCCTATCACGCACGTGGTGATGATCGGCTT
>JAAZJI010000139.1 GCA_012800465.1 Spirochaetales bacterium | reverse complement strand
TTCCCCCAGCCGAAGTATGCGTTCTGGGGAAAGCCCAGCGGAATGGTCGTGTACACCGGCCGGCTGAAGAAGAAGAACGGAAAAATAGGATTCATTCTTCTGGTAAACAACGTCGTGAAAGGAGCCGCAGGCGGTTCCATTCAAAACGCGGAGGCGTTCGTCAGCAAGTACGGTCTGGTGTGATGGCGGAGTACTTCGACCTGGTCGACGAGAAGCGCCGGCCGTTGCATCGGGTCCACAGGCGTGGTACGCCCCTGGAGGCAGGGACGTACCACAATGTCGTTTCCGTATGGACGATGAACAGCGACGGAAAGGTGTTGCTGACCCTCCGTTCGGCGAGCAGGTCTCTGATGCCGAACCTTTGGGAGAACACCTCCGGTTGGGTGCTTGCCGGAGAAACCAGCGTCGAGGCGGCCCTCCGCGAACTGAAGGAAGAGACCGGGATCGAAGCGACGGTGGAACAGACGACGCTGCTGGGAACGCTTCTCATCGTGCAATCCTTTGTTGATATCTATCTGGTACGAGTCAGCATCGATCCGAAATCGGTTTTTCTGCAGAAAGACGAGGCGATCTCCTATCGATGGGAGGATGAAGAGGGGCTCAAGGCCCTTCATGACGAGCAGCTCTTGGCGTTTCCCGTATCCTATGAGTTCGAACCGTTCAGAGCCGCTCTGCGTCAAGCAACGTTGTAATGCACTCGCGAACTATTACACGCGCTTTTTTGTCGTGCTGATTTACATACCAGGAGCCTGAGCGCGGACAGCCTTCACACCCCAGACCCAGCGAATCGTATCGAAAACAGGAACGACTGATGAACAACGGGGCTTGGAACGACGGATCGACGAACGTCGGTTCAAACGGCCAAAGCGCGGTGTCTCCTTCAAACCGTTCAAGCCAATGGTAGCCGCCGATGAGGTTCAGGTCGGTTTCACCGATCAAGCGGGCGCTGTGACTGTTGGCAAGGTAAAGGTAGATATCACAGAAGACCGGCAGCTGTCGCTCTTCAAAGAATCGGATGTGGGCGACGTTGTTGAGTCCGAACCTGATCCGCCTGAGAGATTCCTCCTTTTCCGCCCGGTCGATGATCCACCCAAGATCCTCGAAGAACCGGTCTTCCCGGAAGGTGATCGGAGCAAGGGGGAAGTAGAGCTGAGCCCCGTCGGGAAAGAGCAGTTCCTCCAACGGTTTCCCTTTGTCAATCCGTTTTCTCAGATGGGTGGGGTCCAGATAGGGGACTCGATCCCCGTCGACCAGCAGGCTCCGTTTCGGGAGTGGTTGCCATTCTTTCTTTTCAACATCGCCGAAATCGATCGGTTGGCCGACGTATCGTTCAAAACGCCGGTCGAGGCTCTGATAGAACGCCCGCCGGATCTTCTTCAGCGTCGAAAGCGGCAGAAAGATCTCTTCATCTTTCAATGAACTCTTATTCACCATGTTCAATGAACCGAGGGTGAAGAGCGCTCGGTCGCTTTGGGAAAAGATCGTCGCAAGGTTGTGTTCAAGATCTTGATTTCGATGCGCCTTCTGAAGAGCGACGTGGGCTTCGGCGCTTCCCGCCCTGCTTCGGATCGTAAGCTTCGAATCTTCCAGGATGACGGTGAGATCGATCGGCTTTTGGTAGGGGGATATCTCTTCGGAGATGAGGGGGACGTTCAGGTCGTGCCCGCTGACCAGGCGGAGCTCCGATCCGATCGCGGGGCTTGCCACCCCGTTCGGCAACGGAATCCATATCCGCGCTCCCGCCTCGGCGAGGCCGACCCCTCTGACGGCGAAGCGGACCGGCTCAAAGAGGCCGAGGCGGTCTTCCGCCAGGTACATCACCCCGTCCCGGTCGGCGACAGGTCTCTTCAATGCGACAAGGATCTCATGATCGACATGGTCGAGAATCGTTCCCGCCTCGATTCCCATGTGGGAGGCGGTGTTTCCACTGCTTAAGGAGGGGGTATGACGAAGGGAGAAATCCGCCCCTCTTCGCCCATACCCGGAGAGCCACCCCGTGCCTTGCGTCCGGGCGAAGGTTATGGAAAGGGGATCGAGATCCACCGGCTGGCCATCGAGCGCCTTTCGATAGGCTTGAGCGGAATAGTGGGCATATGCCGGACTTTTCATCCGCCCCTCGATTTTGAGACTGTCGATTCCCATCTTCTTGAGGCGATCGATCGTCTCGATGCCACGGAGATCACTCATCGAGAAGAAGGGGGCGTTTCGCGGCCCCTCACCGAGCGGGGAGCCGAAGGATGGATCCTCCTCCACGCTCCACCACGTCCGGCAGACCTGGGCGCAGGCGCCCCGGTTCGCCGACCGGTCGGCAAGATAGTGGCTGGCCATGCAGAGCCCGCTGAACGCATAGCAGAGCGCTCCGTGGATGAAGACTTTCAGCTCGACATCGGGACAAGCCTTGCGAATATCGTCAATCTCATCCAAGGTGAGCTCGCGCGCGAGAACGATCCGCTCGAATCCCCACTTCTGAAGCCGCCTCACACCCTCGACGGTATGGACCGCAAGCTGAGTGGATCCATGCAGGGGGAGGGAAGGGAAAGCGTCCCTGATGATTCGGGCTATTCCAAGATCCTGGACGATTATTCCGTCAACACCGATCCGCTCCACCTCCTTGAGGGTGGCGACGACCTCGAAAAGCTCCTCATCGGTTACCAGCGTGTTGATCGTGAGGTGGATCTTCTTGTTCTCTTTCAGAGCGACCGTGCGAAGCTTGGCAAGCTCTTCAATCGAAAGGTTCGTCGCCCCGGTGCGGGCGGAAAAGCGTTTGAGACCGAGATATACGCCATCCCCACCCTCACTGAATGCGTTGAGGGCGCTTTGCAACGAGCCGGCCGGAACGGTGAGTTCAACCATGGATTACAGCCTACGGTTCCCTCCGGGACGTGTCAACATTCTCTCCGTGTGCTATACTGGGCGTCTGAGATGGAGGAGATGACATGTCTGCCAATCCAGTCATTCCGGTTGCGAAGGGAACGATCATCTACGAGCAGGGCCAGCCGTGCTCGACGATGTTCGTCCTGCAAAGCGGAACCGTCGGTTTGTATCTGAACTGGGCGACGCCGACCCAGTTTCAGATCCTCGAGATCTCCAAGGTCGGCACGATGTTCGGCGAAATGGGGCTCTTCGAGAAGGATCCCCGCAACGCGACGGCAATCGCCCTGACCGATTGCACCCTGCTGGAGATTTCAAGCGAAAGCTTTCCCGAGTTCGTCCGGGAGCACCCCGAGGAGACGATCGACATCATTCTGGACCTGAGCCAGCGCTTCAAGATGGCGCTGCAGGAGATCAAGGCGAGCCAGGAGATCATCGCCGAATCGCTTGCAGCCCTGAAAGAGGCGAGCGAGTCCAGGAAAGATACGCTGAAGGATCGGATCAAGCGGATCAGCGACTACCTGCTGGATATCCCCGAGGACGTTCCGCCGGAGCTCTATCTCTCCCTGAACTCCCGTTTCCACGGAACGATGTACTAACGGATGAAAAAAATTGACCGGCGTACCGCTTGCTCTTGCTAAAGAGAGGGAAAAGCATTACCGTATGAAACCATACAACTTCTCTCGATATGAGAAAATCGACCCTATTTTATAAGGAGAAGTCCATGACACTCAATGACATCAGACATGCGAAACTGAAGGCATGGATCGAAGAGTTTGCCGCTCTAGCCACCCCCGATGAGATCGTGATCGCCGATGGAAGCCGGGAGCAGTATGACGAGCTGATCCGACAGCAGATCGCTGACGGGTACTGCGTGGCCCTCAACCCGAAGAAGAAGCCGGGCTCGGTCGCGTACAACTCCGATCCTTCCGACGTCGCTCGTGTTGAGAACCGCACCTACATCGCCAGTGAAACCAAGGATGAGGCCGGTCCGACGAACAACTGGATCGATCCCGTCGAGCTGAAGAAGACGATGACGGACCTCTATCGGGGAAGCATGAAGGGGCGGACGCTCTATGTCATTCCCTTCTCGATGGGACCGTTGGGCTCTCCGATCGCCAAGATCGGCGTCGAGATCACCGACAGCGCCTACGTCGTGCTGAACATGATGATCATGACCCGGGTGGGGGTCAAGGTTCTCGATCTGCTTGGAACCGACGGGGAATTCGTCCCTTGTCTCCACTCCGTCGGAAAGCCCCTCGCCGAAGGGGAGAGCGACCACGGCAAATGGCCCTGCGCTCCGCTTGAGGACAAGTACATCTCCCACTTCCCCGAGACCCGTGAGATCTGGTCCTACGGTTCCGGGTACGGCGGGAAC
>JAAZJI010000138.1 GCA_012800465.1 Spirochaetales bacterium | reverse complement strand
CTCGCCGATCGGAGTGTCCACGATCGTGTACCGTTCCTCCTGGCGAAGGAGCGTTGCGGGAATCAGGTTCGACCTGCCGATGAAGTCGGCGACGAACCGGTGGTCCGCATCGAAGTAGATCTTTCTCGGCGTACCGAGCTCCACGATCTTTCCTTTGTTCATCACCCCGATCATGTCGGAGAGGGCGAGAGCCTCGACGCGGTCGTGAGTGACGTAGACCGCGGTGATCCGAAGCTCGGTCAGGAACACTCTCAGCTCTTTGCGGGTCTCTTCCCGCAACTTCGCATCGAGGTTCGACAGCGGCTCGTCAAACAGGATCACCTTCGGTTCGGCGACAAGGGCCCGGGCGAGCGCGACACGCTGCTGCTGCCCGCCGGAGAGCCTTGTGGAGGGGCGGTTTTCGAACCCCTCCAACTGGACGAACTTGAGGGTCTTGGCGACACGAGCGGCGATTTCCTCTTTCGGAAGCTTCATGTTCTGAAGCGGGTAGGCGACATTGTTGAAGACGTTCATATGCGGCCAGATCGCATAGGTCTGGAAGACCATGCCCAGCTCGCGCTTCTCGGGGGGCACGTAGATCCCTTTCTCCTTCGACCAGACGATCGTCTCTCCGATCCGGATCTCCCCTTCATCGGGGGTCTCCAGTCCGACGATGCACCGGAGCAAGGTGGTCTTCCCGCACCCGCTCGGGCCAAGAAGCGTGAAGATCCTGTTCGCTTCGATGGTGAGGTCCACGCCATCAAGCGCTTTGATCACCTTGCCTTCGCTCTGATAGTACTTCTTCAGTCCCCTGACATTGATTTCCATATCGTGTCTCCGCCCTCGATCCGTTTCCTACTTCAATGCGAAGATCTTGCCGAACTCGGCACCCCATTTCTGGATCTCCTCATCCGAAAGCTCGCGAATCGGAATCACCTCCGTTTCGGAGATTCCGGGAATCGGCGGATACACTCCGGGAGCGAGCACATATTCGCCCACGTCGTTTGCAAGCTGGCCTGCCGCGCTCTTGCCCAACCAGAACTCCAGGAACGCTTCGGCGTCCTTTCTGTGCGGAGCATCCTTGGTGATCGCAATGGCTCGGGGTGAACCCAGCATCGGCGAGATCTTCGCGTAGTCCAGCGGAGCCGGAGCTTTCGTCACGATGTATTTCGGCATGGAGACACCGATCTTCTTCTCGCCGCTGGCAAGCGGATTGGCGGTCGGGCTGAACGAAGCGACGAGCATCGGCTCGTTCTTGGCCAACCCCTCAAGGAACCGATACCACTCCGCATCGCTCTTGAAGACGTTTTCCCGCAATCCGACGAGCCAGGTGATCGTCGTGGCATGGGCTCCCGGGTCAGGCATCACGATGTGGCCTTTCCACTTGGGATCGGTCAGATCCATGTAGCTTTTGGGAGCTTCGGCGGCGGAAACCAGATCCTTGTTGTAGATGAGTCCGACGTATTCGATTCCAAAAAGATGGATTCCATCCTTCTTCGCCCAATCAGGGTACCCTTCCATAGCTTTCGCTTCGTAGTTTGAAAGCACGCCATATTCACGCAGAATCTCGAGAACCGGAAGCGGTCCCTGCACCACGTCCGCCACCAGCTTTCCCGCTTCGACTTCGGTCAGGATCGTCGAAACATAGCGGGCGGTGGAAAGCCGGGTATACTCCACCTCGACTCCGCTTTCCGCCTTGTAGCGCTCGAGAATCGGCTCGATCGCCGTGATGTTCGCATACATCGAAACTTTCGAAGGACCGGTCTCAACGGCTTTCTCCGCTTGTCCCGCGCCGAACAGCATCGTAACGGACACAAGCAACACGCCAAGAATCAGTAATGTTTTTCTCATTTTCATTATCCTCCATCTGTATGTAAAAAAGCGTACCATGCCCCCATACTCCGGTCAAATGAAAAGAGCCGTGCACCGGAGACAGGGCATTCCATTCCAAGATCTCATTCTAGATTTCCCATGTTAAATGAAAAAGAGAAGACACGCTAAATCGACGTAAACAAGGATGCGTGTTTTCGGATTCCAATACGACCCGCTTTTTCCGTTGTCGGAAAGACTTGCACCCTGTGAGCCTCCTTTTTCATTGCCTTCCGGCTCGTGCGGCGGAAAAAGCTTCCACACCTCGTTTGTGGAAACGGAAGCGGACAAACGAACCAAGGAATGGATCATTCGTGATGCGTCCATGCATACGACCACTTCGATGAGCCTTTGAAGGAAATCGGCGGGAATCCTGGAATTGATTTCTCCGGACAAGTCCGATGTCCCGAGCGGGTGCGGTGTAAAAGTCGAGGCACCATCAGGTTCTTGTGATGTTGATCGCTTTCCGTTGAGCCTCGATGGCCAGTTCGATCGCCCTGAAAACATGTTCCTGGGAGATGGCGGTCTCCGTGCGATTCAGACAATCCAGAATCATCCTCCCGAAGTATGGGAATCCGACCTTCCCCGCCACTTCAAAATGCCTTTCCTCCTTTTCATCGACAAGAATCACATGCCGGGGAGTGTTCGATCGTGCGACATCGATATATTTCCGGAGCTCGATATACCCTTTCGTCCCGATGATCAGGAGCCTACCGTCCCCCCAGGTACCCAATCCATCGGGAGTGAACCAATCCACATTGACATAGCAAGGCACCCCGTTGTCCGTGATGAATGTGGCATCCCCGAAGTCCTCCAATCCGGGATGTTCCGGATGATTCAGGTTTCCCACCCGGCTTGAAAGGTATTTCGCATCCCGGGCCCCTGCATAGAAGAGCATCTGCTCAAGCTGATGCGACCCGATGTCGGTAAGAATGCCTCCATACTTGTCCTTTTCAAAGAACCAGTCGGGACGCGAGAAGAGGGACAGTCGATGAGGCCCCCACCCCCTGATCTCGACGACCCGCCCGATGGCTCCGTCATCGATCAGCTGTTCGGCAAATACCGCGGCCTCCACATGCAATCGTTCGCTGTAATACACGAACCATCGCAACCCCGTTTCCTTCACCTTGCGCCGTGCTTCCGTCACCTGCTCCTGTAACGTGAAAGGAGGTTTGTCGGAAAAGAAATCCTTGCCCGCATCCAAGACTTCCATCCCGATGTCGAATCGGGTGGAGGGAATCGCGGCAGAGCTGACCAATCCGATCTCGGGATCGGCGAGGATCTCGTCTTTGCTTCCGGCGGCGACAGCCTCCGGGAACGCCTTCAGGAAAGCCGCCACCTTCCCGGAATCGGGATCGTACACCTTGCAGATCGTCGCACCGGCATCCTGCAATCCTTTGTTCATTCCGAAAATGTGGCCATGGTCAAGCCCGATCACCCCCACTTTGAATGCACCCTTTGGTACGACCGGTTGAGAACTTCCTTCCGGAACATACATCGCCCCATCACTCCGATTATCCATGTTCAATTCCTCCCCAAGGTGATTTCACCCGACAAGTTGTCCACCGACCTGGTTTTCTTGAAAAACTTCGGAATGACCCGAAGCATCCCTTCTTTCGTATAAAAAGCGGAATTCCGGTCAAGAGGAAGTTCGACCTCACGCTTCTCGGTAGCACTTTGATAGATGGCATAGATCAGCTCAAGCGCATTCCTGCCGTCATGTCCGCTCACCTCGAGGGCTTCTTCCTTGGAAATCGCTTTCAGAACGTTGAGGATCTGGCCATCATGCCCTTCATGCATCAGATCGGGAATCGCATCGAATCTCTTTTGGATCGCCGCCATCGCCTTCTCATCGACTTCAAAAAACCCGTTGGGCAGTTGGCGTACGGAATGTAGCGACCAAGGGACGCCGATGGTGGCGTTCTCGGTGATGATGAGAATTTCCTGCTTCTCATCGTGGTCGCACAACGTCACATCGATCTGTGCAAGCGCCCTCGGGTACCTCAGGATTGATATGGAAGCATCTTCGACCTCGGAATTATCATGGTTCAGATTATCGAACACCGAAAGGACGGAAAGAGGCTTCCCCACCAGGTGATTGAGCAGATCGATCTGGTGAACCGAATGGTTCAAGGTGCATCCGCCGCCCTCGTTCTCCCACGTTCCTCTCCACCAAAGGTCATAGTAGTTGGAACCCCTG
>JAAZJI010000137.1 GCA_012800465.1 Spirochaetales bacterium | reverse complement strand
TGTGGGGCAGCTCCAGGGCCGCGTCGCGGCGGATCGCCTTCCTGGGCGGAATCCGATCAAGGATCGTCTCCTCGCTTGCCCTGATGAGGGCGTTCGAGCCACTGTTCCAGTCATACCGTTCCAGATCCAGCGCGGCAAGGAGCCCCCATCGGCCAAATCCTCCCTCCACATCCTCCCGATGGATCAGGAAGAAGCTCTCCTCGTAGGCATCGAAGAGCTCCTCCTTGAGATATCGGTCCATCGTCCGGTGGATTTCTTCGATCCGGTCTTGGGGATTCTCCTCTTCAAGGTATGCCTCGGGGTAGATCAGCTTCAGTGTGGAGGGCGAATCGCCCACATGGGTTTCGACCCGTTTCCAATACTCCGGCTCCGAGGTGTACTGGTCGCAGGCGACGACCGCCCACTTCGTAAGATCGATCTCTTTCTTCGGTACCAGGATCGTCGGCGGCAGAACCCCATATGCCGCCAATCGCTTGAGTGTCGTAACCATTGGTATCCTCGTTATTGTGTGCTAATGTTCGTAAGTGTACCGAAAGGCGAACGGGAGGGAAAGAGGATGAGCCATGCGTTGATCATCACCGGAGGGGGAGCGCCGAACGCTCTGGAAGATCTTCACCTTGAAGCCTACCGGTTCATCATTGCCGCCGACAGCGGCATCGAGTTCGCCGAACGGCACGGCCTCTTCGCCGACATCTGGGTCGGCGACTTCGATTCGGCGAAAACCCGCCCGGAGCGCGTCGGCGAGGTCATCCGGAAGGATCACGACGTGAAGCTTGAAAGCGACACCGAGCTGGCGCTGATGATCGGACGGAAGCGGGGGATGGAGACCTACACCCTCATCGGAGGAGGCGGGTATCGGATGGACCACCTTCTTCAGACCTACTCCCTTTTTGGCCGCTACGGGCTTCCGCTTGCTTGGCACACCAAGTATGAGTCCCTCTACAGCGTCCACCGGAAGCGGAGATTCATCACTTCGGCGGGCCGGACCCTCAGCTTCCTGCCGGCGTTTTCCGTCGGCAGGAGCGTCGTAAACGCATCCGAGCTGGTCTGGCCGCTGACGGACTATCTGCTGACGGCGGAATCGATCTCGCTTTCCAACCGGACCGCAAGCGAGGTTCTGGAGGTTTCGGTCGAAGGCGATCCGATCTTCCTCTGCTTCCCGGTTGCAGATACCGGGTCTTAGGTGCTACGATCGAAGCATGTTGCACGAGCGAAGGTTGCTGGCGTTTGCCAGCCGGGTCCACACCTACACCCTCTTTTTGTATCTCTTCTTCTTCCTTCTCTACATGCTGGGAGGGTTCTTCCTCGTCGACTCCTCCTTCGAGACGATGCTGAGCTTCTTGCTGAAGCTGGTCGGATACTCCAGCGTCATCTTCGGCGTCTGGGTCCTGGCGTTCTCGATCGTCGTCTGGTTCGTCGACAAGGTGTTCCCCTTTTCGCCGATCCTCTTTTCGATTCTCCGGATCGGAGCGGTGGTCCTCATGGCGACGGTCATCGAGATCATCAATACGCTGGTCCATCGGGGCCTTTCGATCCGGTGGGGAGGGTAGGATGGATACTCCTTCCGTCTCGGCGGTGCGGGGCGCGATCCAAGTCGGCGTCGATTCCAAAGAAGCGATCGCCCTCGCGGCTCAAAAACTCTTTACGGGTGTATTGAAGGCGAACGACCTGCAGGAAGAGCAGGTCGCAGCGCTATTGATCACCCAGACCGGGGATCTGAGATCCCTGAATCCGGCCACCGGCCTGAGGATGGGAGGTCTCGCTTCCCGGGTGCCGCTGTTCTGCATGCCGGAGCTTGAGATCGAGGGGATGATGGCTCGGGTGATCCGCATGCTGTTCATCCTGAAGGTCCACAAAGGCGATCTTCAGCCGGTCTACCTTGACGGGGCGGAGCTTTTGCGCCCCGATCTCGCGAGGAAGGAATGAACGTAACGATCCGAAGGGGGAGCCTGAACGGCACGATGACGGTTCCCGGCTCAAAAAGCGGCACGATCAGGGCGGTGTTTCTCGCCCTGCTTTCCGAGGGACGCTCGATCATCCGCAATCCGCTTGCTTCCGGTGACGGGCTTTCCGCCAAGGAGGCGGCGATCGCTCTCGGAGCCACGATCACCGAAGAGGGGGATCGCTGGATCGTCGAGGGGGTGGGGCGGAATCTCACGCATCCTTCAACGAGCATCGATCTTGGAAACAGCGGAACGGCGACCTCTTTCCTCTCTTCGATCGCAACGCTTTCCGGAAAGCCCGTCACTCTCACCGGCGATGAGCAGATCCGGCGCCGGCCTTTCAGGACATTGTTCGATGCCCTCGGGGATCTGGGCGTTGATGTTCTTGTGCACAATCCAAACAGGATCTCCCCGCCGGTCACGATCACAGGCCCTCTTCGAGGAGGATCCGTCACGCTTCAGGGCTTCAACAGCCAATTCGTCTCAAGCCTGCTCTTGGCAAGTCCGTTCGCCCAAAGACCCGTTGTGATCACGGTCCGCGACGGACTGGAAAAGCCCTACGTGCAGCTGACGCTCGACTGGATGAAGCGGTTCGGCATCGAGGTGGCGAATCCGGACGACTATGAATACTTTGAAGTTCCGAACACGAAGACCTACCGGGCAAGCGAGGTGGCCGTCGGCGGGGACTGGTCGGCTTTGGCGTTCCCCCTGGTTGCTTCCGTGCTGACTCCCTCCGAGCTCACGATCGCCGGCCTTGACTTCTCCGACAGCCAGGGGGACAAGCGGGTGGTCGACATTCTCCAGGCGATGGGGGCCGAGATCGTGCGGGATCCCCGTTCGGGAACCCTTTCGATCAGGGGTGGAAAACGGCTTGGCGCCTTGAAAGAGATCGATCTGGCGGATATCCCCGATGCGCTTCCCGCCCTTGCCGTGGCGGCGACCCAGGCGACCGGGACGACGAGGTTCACCAATATCGCCCATGTCCGGGTCAAGGAGACCGACCGGGTCTTGGAGATGACCGAGCGGCTCAATCGGCTGGGCTGCAGGCTGGAGATCGAAGAGGATGAGCTTCTCGTCCACGGCCCGACCCCCATCAGGGGCGGAACGGTCTCTTCGGCCGGGGACCACCGGATCGCGATGGCGATGGTCGCGGCGGCTCTGGTGGCGACCGGGGAGGTCACCGTCACGGAAGCGGAGTGCGTCGACGTCTCCTTCCCCGATTTCTTCAAGCGGTTTGAAGAGTGTGGAGCGAAGATCGCTCGGGAAGATGAAAAAGCGGCATATCGGAATACGCCGCCGGAAAGCCGACTGTCAGAATTGAACTGACGACCCCGAGAT
>JAAZJI010000015.1 GCA_012800465.1 Spirochaetales bacterium | reverse complement strand
CCTCGGGGTGCTCTCCTTCCTCCTTGAAGGAAGGAGGCTGACCGGTGGTTTGTGGGCGAGCCTCGTCGAGGAAACCGAAGTTCTTGTTCGAAAGATCGAGCAGGGGATCTACCACTCCAAGGAGAAGGACCACCTCAACCACTTCAAGTACACCACCTACCGCAATGAAGAGGAGCGCGAAGCGGTCCTGGGGAACCTGAAGGATGATCTGCTGATCAAGACCGTCCATGATGAGATGGAGACCTTCCTCGATCAGCTGGAACGCGCCTCGTTCCTGAGGAACTCCTCCAGCGCTTGCGGTGAAAGGGATCGTGAGAAGTAGAACCCTTGGATCTCGTCGCAGTCGACCGTTTTCAGGAAATCCGCCTGCTCCTTCCGTTCGACGCCCTCGGCCGTGACGCTCGCCCCCAGGGTCCGCGCCAGCAGGATGATGATTTCCGTCAAGGGAGCCAGCTTCTTGTCCACACCGATCGTATCGATGATCTCCTTGTCGATCTTCAAGCGGTCGAACGGTACCGTCTTCAACCGGTTGAACGATGAGTGTCCCTTGCCGAAATCGTCGATGGCGATGCTGACGCCCAGCTCCTTCAGCTTGTAGATCTTCTCGAGGGTGTCCTGCGGGTTCTCGAAGAAGAAGCTCTCGGTGATCTCCAGTTCGATGTATCGAGGATTCACCCCGCTTTTTTCGATGACCTTGAGGAAGTCCTCGAAGAAATCTTCCGCCTGGATCTGGACGACCGAGAGGTTGATCGAAACGCGAAGCGGCGGGAACCCCTTTTCAATCAGCCGCTTGTGCTCCAGAAGGGCCTCTTCCAGCACCCAGAGCCCCACATCATAGATCAGTCCCGTCTGTTCCAAGATGGGGATGAAGCGATCCGACAGCACATGTATTCCGCCATCGACCTTCCAGCGGAGCAACGCCTCGATCCCGACAGTCCTTCCCGTCTCGCAACTGACCTGGGGCTGGAACTCCAGATGGAACTCATCGTTGTCCAACGATTGGAAGAGCCGGTTCGTCAAGAAGGCGTTTTCCGCGATCTGTTGTTCCAGCTGTTCGGTATAGAAGACCGCCTTCTTGTTCGTCCTTTTCGCCTGATAGCTCGCCAGGTCGGCGTTCTTCAGGAGGTCGTGGGCATCGGTTCCATGCTCCGGGTGCATGGAGACGCCGATGTTGAGGGTGACGAAGAGCGCCTCGATCCCCGTCTCGGTCGAGATGGGATGGGAAAACGAATCAAGCAGCCGTTCGACGTGTTCGTCGATCTCTTCTCTGTCCGCCACCGCGGGCAGGACGACGACGAACACCCCCTCGCCCAATCGGGAGAGAAGGCTGTCCCCGTCCAGGAGATCCTCGAGTATGGCCGCCGACTTGATCACGATCTGCTCGCCGATGCTGTGACCGAAGGTGTCCTTGATGATCCGCAGGTTCTCAAGCTCGACGTGCAACACCGCGATGTTGTCCGGTTCCCGCCTCTCCCCGATGCTCCGGTCGAGCTTTCTGACCAGCATGTTCCGGTTCGCCAGATTCGTGGCTTCATCGTAGTACGCGAAGGTGTAGAGCCGCTCTTCGTAGAGGGTCTTCTTCTTCGTGTCGCCCAGGATGTTGGCGATCATCTTCAGGAAGTACAGCCGCCCTTCCCTGGAGCTCGTGTCGCCGTGGTCGTAGTACTCGACGACGAGCATCCCCCTCACGTCGTCGTCGACCATGATCGGATAGATGAAAAAGGAGACGACCCCTCGCGATAAGAAGAAGTGTCGTACCGCCTCATCCTCGTCGAAGGGCAGGTTCGCGGTGTTCTCGCAGATGATCGGCTGTTTGTCCGCGAGCAACGAGCCGACGATCGGCATCGTGGCGGTTTTCACGGTCATTCCCGGACGATGGAGGGAGGGCGGGGTCCCGTCTTTCAGATGCATGTTGAGGATCGTCGCTTCTTCATGATCAGGGCTGAACTCCATCAGACTCATGCAATCGAACTTCAGGATGCCGGCGGCCATCTCGAACATCCCGTCGATCCGTTCCCGGACGTTCTCGATGTCGACCGAAATGAAGTTCGAAGAGATCTTTTCAAGCACCTCCTGCTCTTTCGCGAACTTCCGATACGCTTCGATCTTCGAGGAGTATTCGGCCGTGATGTGTTGCACGACGAGAAAGGAGAGGATGATGATGAAGATCCGCGTCGCATATTCGCTACTATCGATGACGACCGGGACGTCCGGACGGATGACCGATAAGACCAGCTGGACCACCACCATCAGCGTGGCGAAGACCGCGGCATGGATGGCGCTGTCGAGGATGACGGTGAAGAGGAGGAACAGGATGTAGATCGACCAGATCGTGAGCGCTCCGTTATGAGCGTTCGTTATGATGAAGAACACCATCCCGACGGTGTTCGCCACGAGGAAGAGCGTGTTCTGGGTGGAATGCTTTTTTGAAAGGAGCGGTATCGATCTCGCGAAGAGACCGATCAACAGGACGAACCCGGAGAGCGCCAGCTCGGAATTGAGCTCATGCTTCATGCTGAAATATCCGACCAGGAAGGAGATCGCGGCCCCGATCGTGTAGATCGCCGTCGCCGTCTGGAACAAGCGCAAGCGGTCGACGTTCTGGCGCTGGTCGATTTCCATGGACAAGGGCGTCTCCCGTTCCAGGAGGAGTCCGAGCCTGCGCGATATGATGAAGATCGTCGACACGGGAATCATCATGAAGATGATCGTCAGCTTGGGAAACGTGTTTTTTCCAAGGACCTCGGGCAACATGTCCGTCGCCATTCCCGCGAAGAAGGGAAAGAGGACGGAGAGCAGGAAATATGTCGCCTGGCGTTTCAGCGGGGTGTCGGGTTCGATGCGCCTCCACCAGCGAACGAGGACGGCGACGCTAGCAATCGAAAAGATCGAGTAGTATGCGATGAACCAGATTCTCCCCGGATTGATGGGAAGGACGCTCACCCAGCCGAAATCGGTCTGCGCCATATGGTATTGGCTCTCGGCGAAATATCCGAAGGGGGAGAACAGGATGATGTTGATCCAGGCGGGGATGTAGATCAGCGTCAGCATGAGCCGTCTGTCCATCCGGCTTTCGGTTTTCGTCAGGATCATCACGAAGTGGAGCAGGATGCTGTAGAAGAACCCTCGTCCGAGAATCGAGAAGGAGGTCCAGAACGCGCTTACCTCCGCCGTGGCCGCCGAGATCGCGATGGAGTATGCGAATGACCAGATCGCCATCGAGCTCACGAGGATCACGAACAGCCGGTTTACATAGTTTCTTGCACTGGCGATGATTGTATGGGCGCCGAAGATCATATAGAAACCGCCGCAGACATAAAAGACGATCGACATCACGAGACTATATTTCACGACTCCAATCCCCAAAGCACCGCGTTATGATCCGGCATGATGTGCATCCATTCCGTTTTTTCGTCTTTGCGATTCGATATGAAACTTCTTTCGTATCCGAAAACCACATCCATTCTATCATACAATTGCCGATTTGATGATTCCTTTTGCAAAAATACCGCTGATATGTCAGATGTGGAGGAAAGCACGGATCGACCCCTGTGTGCACCATCCCGTGAAAAATGGACCCTTTCCTGTACGTCAGTCTTTCATTCGTCCGATGGCGATCAGCAACGCGGCGGTACCCATGACAAGAGCGACACCGACGGCGATCCAGTTGCCGATATCGGGAAGCACACCGGGAAAGACCCTGTTGATGAACCAGACCGCGGAGATGATGGGGAGCGTCCAAATTGAAGACAATTCAAATCGTACACGCTTCCTTTCAACGTATTTTCCGCCCTTCCATACCAAATATGTCATGAACACCGTCAGTGCGATGACGGCAAGGTGAGCATAGGAAATCGTCGGATCCTCCGGCCTGAAGACGAAGGTCATGAGCAGATTCAAAAGAATGGTTATCGTGGAAGCGATGCAGTATGCGACAATATCCTTCTTTTTCATCCGGTTCCCCCCTCGGTAACGATGCATCGAGACATCCTCTTCAAGGATCTCATCGTTCAAGACTATCCTCGTCCAAGAGAAAATCAAAGATGCTCATCACCAATATGCCATCTTCATTATACAGCGGAGCCGGTGCATCTTTGGTGATGATGACCTTTTTGAACGCATCCGGGACCAT
>JAAZJI010000136.1 GCA_012800465.1 Spirochaetales bacterium | reverse complement strand
GTGGTTTTGGCTCACCGGCACCAGGATGAAGCGCCGATACGGTGAACGGGAAGCCACGGTATGGATGAGGTGCAGGTGCCCGCGGTGGATCGGATCGAAGGATCCGCCGACCATCGCGGTCTCCATCACGCTTCCCATGGCGCCTTCTCCATCTCGTAGTGGGCGTCGGTATCCACCTCCGACCGGAACCCCTTGTCCTCGATGGTGGAAGGATCGACCCGCTCGACGATCCGATACAGCGCCTCTTTCACTTCGGCGACCCCCTGGTCGAAATAGACGCAAAGACCGATCACCGTCTCCTTTGGATATTTCGCCTTCAGTTCGGCGAGGCGCACATCCGTCCCCTCCTCATCGATCTTCGTACCGATGATGACCCGCTCCTTTCCGACGAGCTCGGGATCGAACGCCCTCAGCTCCTCGACGAGGGTGTCGAAGGCGGTCAGATACCGGTCGTCGGCAAGATCGATCAGGTAGGCGAGCCCGAGGGTCCGGCTGATGTGCTTGAGGAACTTGGTCCCCATCCCCGATCCGGAGCTCGCTCCTTCGATCAGCCCGGGGATATCCGCCAGCACGATATCACGCTCGTGGTGGCGCATCATCCCGAGGTGCGGGACCTTCGTCGTGAAGGGATAGTCGGCGACCGCGCTGCGGGCGTTGGTGAGGGTGTTGAGGAGACTGGACTTCCCCGCGTTCGGAAAACCGACGAAGCCGATGTCGGCGATGATCAGCAGCTCGACCCCGATTCGGAGGGAAACCCCCTTCCGTCCCGGCCGGGCATGGCGGGGAGCCTGGTTGGTGGATGAACGGAAGTGCCAGTTACCCCGTCCACCCTGTCCTCCTTTGAGAAAGACGTAGCGTTCGTGGTCGGTCAGATCCACCAGGATCTCCCCGCTTTCAGGATCCTTCAGAACCGTTCCCGGCGGAACGGGTATGACGACATCCGCCCCGTCCCGACCGTACCTGCGGGCGGATGAACCGTTCCTTCCCCGCTCCGCCTTGAAGGAGCGCTGCCGTTTGAGGTGGGCAAGCGTCCTGAGGTTGTGCGAGACGACGAACACCACATCGCCGCCCCGCCCCCCGTCCCCTCCGTCGGGTCCGCCCCGCGGGACGAACTTTTCACGGCGGAAGGATACGGCACCGTCGCCTCCGTCTCCGGAGGCGACGTCGATATACGTTTCGTCGGAAAATCCAATCATTCAGAGGTCCTCGAACGAACCCTACTCCGTCACGATGCTCACGTATTTTCTGTTGCGTCTGCTGTGGAAGAGGACGTGACCGGCCTCCTTGGCGAACAAGGTATAGTCGGAGCCCAGACCGACGTTCTCGCCGGGATGGAACTTCGTTCCTCGTTGACGTACGAGGACTTCACCGGCCTTGACCAGCTGGCCGCCATAGCGCTTTACACCAAGCCGCTTCGCCTTGCTGTCGCGGCCGTTGCGGGTTGAACCGCCACCTTTCTTTGATGCCATCTCCAGTCCTCCTTATGCAATGATCTTGTCGATCGTCACGAGGGAATACCGCTGGCGGTGTCCCTGGGTCTTGCGATAGCCCTTCCGGCGCTTCTTCTTGAATACCTTGATCTTGTCCCCTTTGATGTTCTCGACGAGGGTCACTTTGACCTTGGCGTTCTCAACATAGGGAGTTCCAAAGCGGGCATTCTTCTCATCGACGACCGCAAGCACTGTCGCGTACTCGATGGCGCTGCCGACTTCCTCCTTGCCGATATAATCGACTTGGACCGTCTCGCCTTCGATCGCTTTGCACTGCTTTCCGAGAATTTCTACAAGTGCGTACATT
>JAAZJI010000135.1 GCA_012800465.1 Spirochaetales bacterium | reverse complement strand
GTCGTCCTCTCCGATACGAAGGGAACCGATCTCTTCCTCTCCGGCAAGGGAGCGATCCTCTTTGTCGGCTCCTGGAAGAGCTCCGTTCTGGAGAACTCCTCGCTGGGCGTGAACAAGAAGATCCGTCTGATCACGATGCCCAACCAGGAGGCGGGAAACACCTCCGTCCTCGGTGGACTGGGGTATGTGGTCAGCGCCTTCACGAAGGATAAGGAAGGCGCCTGGGATGCCGTGAAGTTCATCACCGGAGAGGTCGGCAACCGGATTCAGGCGGAAGAGGGGATCGACATTCCCGCCCTCAAGAAAGCTCAGGCCACGTACCTTGCGAACTTCAAGAACATCAACATCGATGCGTTCTTCAAAGCGGCGGAGAACGCCGTCCCGTTCCCGGCCGGACCGGACCTCGTCCGCTGGATCGGAATCATCGGCGATCGCGCGGCGGAGATTTTCGGCGGAAGGATAACCGCGGAAGCGGGAACCGCGGCGATCTACAAGGAGATGCAGGCGATTCTGGACAAGTAGGAAATGACTGCTTTTTTGAAAAGGACAGGGGGCTCGCGCCCCCTGTTCCTCGATGTTGGGCTCAGAAGAATCGGTTCGATGTGAAGACCAGGGTGGAATGTCCGTCCTCGTCATACCAGAGAGGGAAGTTGGTATTCCATTTGTTGTTGTAGAGGTTGAAGTGGAAGACCCCGTCCATTTCGGGAAGCCGGTCGTCGAACTGAAGAAGCTTCCGTTTCGAAGGGGAAACGAGCGGGGAGTCCAGGTTGGCGATCGTGAGGGTCTCGTTCTTGTTTTCGTAGTGCAAGCCCTCGACCGCATGCAGGGATCTGGAGCCCTTGGAGACGACGTCGTCCATGGGAATCGGCGTGGAGAGCTTGACCATCCGCCACGACCCGTCCCCGGTGCCCGCCAGACCGACGGAGAGCCAGAGCGCTTCGGGGATCCGGCTGGCCTGCTTTCCCCTCCACTGAAGCGTGATGCGGCTCAGAATGCCTTCCGTGGTGAAGACGTAGGCGATCGTAACCCGCTCGGGAGCGCTTTCCGGGGTGTCCGCCCCCCGATGGAGGGAGGCGAGGATCATCACCTCGTTTTTTTGATGATGGCGGGTGAGACCGGTGAGCGTTCCGGGATAGAGGCGATGGACCACCGGCGGGGCCACGAGTTCCAGACCGGGTTTCCCGAAATCCCCGAGGATCCAGAACTTTCCCTCCTCGAAATTCCTGTTGTATTGATGGTGGAATGCATCATACTCGTCCGCCCCGAACCGTTCGTAGCGATAGACCCCGATCCCCTCGCCGTGAGCGAACTCCTTTCCGTTCCTTCGGTAGGAGACGAGCGCTCCGTCCTTTCCGATGCGGAGAATCGACGAGCCGATTTCGATCGGGGCGTCCGCAGCGAGGCGGGTGCCCGGATTCCCCGGTGGAATCCTGTTTTCCATCCGTGTCGCAACGATCTCCTTCTGCTCGGGGGTGAGAGCCCGGATGGCCCGGTCGAGATACGAGCGCTGTTCGTCATGGCTCGAGGTGAAGAACGAGTATGTCCGAAAGTCTTTCCTTCGATCGTCCGGACCGAAGATCGCGATGAGCTCCTCCTCGGCGTGTTTTTCGATGAACGCATACTTCTTCGGTATCGCATCGGGGCCGACATGATCCTTCTTCCGGGCCGCTGCGAGATCCTCGACGGTGTAGCTCGTGTAGTCGGCGAGGTATTTCTTGAAGTCCAGCCCCCAGGTGTGTTCACACACCAGAAGGAGGGGCTCCATGACGGCAGGATCGGTCTGGAGGGAAGGGGTCCGGTCGACCAAGCGGAGAAGCTCCCTCAGCAGCGCGACTTTCTTCGGATCGGTTCCGACCCCGTGAATCCATGTGTCGCCGATCTCCGAGGTGATGACCGGCAGATGAGAGCGATACTTGGCAAGATGCCGGGCATATTCGCTCAGGTCGCTGGCGATGATCTCCGCTTGAGGATAGCGTTCCCGGAGGCGCTTGTAGGTATCCAGCACCTCTTGGAGGGAGGGGGGGCCGGCGTTGTCCTGACTGTTTTCGATGTGCAGGAGATCGGGGCACCCCTCGATCGTCCCGGAGGCGCCGTAGGATCCGTCATACTGGACGATGATCTCTTCTCCGGTCGCCGCGCGCCATCGGAAGGCGGGCGGGACGTTGGGCACCGGGGTTCCTCCGTTCACCCCCACATGGAGGAACGTCACCCCCGCTTTCGCCAGGAGGGGGACGATCGCGATGGTGTGTCCCGGGACGTCCGTCATCTTCGCCGCGACGGTCCGGTGGCCGAAGCGCCGGTCAAGCTGTCGGGAAAGCGAAAGACCATAGGTGAAGAGCTCCCTGCTCATCAGCTCCGTATGGGTCGTGAAGGGGAGAGCATGCCAGGTGATCGCCCCCTGTTCAATCGCCTCGAGCGCCGCGGCGAGTTCATCGCCTTGCGCATGCTCAAGATATCTTTCGATCAGCCAGGAGCCGGTCGTCCAGCGCATCCGCTCCGTAGCTCCCGTCTCTTTCAGCTGACGGTCGACCTTGACCGCCTTCGGTATGAATTCCTCGAGGTATCTGGCTACCGTGTTTCCGGCCAGGTCGGTGAAACCGATGTCCAAATGGGTCTTGAAGACCAGATGTACTCGCTCTATCATCGATTGCTATCTCCTTTTGCTTGCATCATGGTTCCGCTCTTGGCATACTGGACGGGTGGACAGTGAACTGAACAAAGCCTCGAGACGACTTTCGGAATTGCCTTTGAGCGTTGAATTTCCCGATGTGCTTGTCAAGGTGCAATGGTTACGAATCATGCAGAAATCCGGGCATTGGTCGATCGGTCGCCACGCCCACTCCTCCTTCGAGTTTCACCTGATCGCCCGGGGACGATGCGAAGTCATAACCGATGATGCGACCTTCGTCGCCGAGGCGGGAACCTTCTATCTCACCGGCCCGAGAGTCTTCCATACCCAGCGCTCCATCGGGGTGGACCCGCTGGTCGAGTATAGCCTCGACTGCACGTTCAGACACCAGAAAGAGGAGGGGCGCGGGGAGTGGAACGACTTGCACCGCTTCTTCCGGGACGCCAAGTGCCTTCCCGTGAAGGATGCCCACGGGGCGATCGCGCTGTTCGACAAGGCGATCGAGGAAGCG
>JAAZJI010000134.1 GCA_012800465.1 Spirochaetales bacterium | reverse complement strand
GAGGCGACCCTCGAATCGATCGAGGATGGGTTCATCCTCGTCGACCGTCACCTGAGGATCCTCTATGCGAATTCCGTCACTCCGACGCTGGTTCCGATGATCCGCCTCAAATCCTATGAGGGGGTCGCCCTGGACGAGGTGCTGCACGACCCGGACGTGCTCTCCTTCATCACGACCACCGTCGAATGCGGGGAGATCGAGGTCGAAGAAGAGGAGTTCACCTTCCGGAAGGGTGACCAGCTCCGGACGATCAGAGTGACGGTCTATCCCTACAAGGACCGCTCCTCCGCAAAGGAGACCTCCTTCGTCATCCGGCTGACCGACGTGACGGAGTACAACCGGGCGGAGGCGCGCCTGAGGCGGAGCGAGAGCCTTGCATCGATGACGACGATGGCCGCCGGCGTCGCCCATGAGATCAAGAATCCCCTCGCCGCGATGGGGATCCATCTGCAGCTGCTGAAGAAGGCGTACGAGCGGAACGAGAGCCTGACGTACGTGGATGCGAAACGGTATATCGACGTGCTGGACGAGGAGATCACCCGGCTCAATGCGATCGTGGTGGACTTCCTCTTCGCCGTCCGCCCGATCGATGTCCGGATCCGGCTCGGGCGGATGACCACGTTGCTTGACCAGGTGTGCGACTTCGTCGAACCGGAGCTGAACGCTGGGGGGATCGTCCTGCAGCGGACCTATCCTTCAACGCTGCCGCGGCTGATGATCGACGACAACGCGGTCAAACAGGCGCTGCTGAACATCATCAAGAACGCGATGAACGCGATGAAGGAATCCGGGACGATCACCGTCGGGGCGAAGATCGATTCGAACAACGTCGAGGTCTCGATCAGCGATACGGGTATCGGCATCCCCGAGGAGAGGCTGGGAAAGATCTTCGAACCATACTACACGACCAGGTCCAGCGGTACCGGACTGGGGCTGACC
Organism: Spirochaetales bacterium; assembly: GCA_012800465.1. Taxonomy (GTDB): domain Bacteria; phylum Spirochaetota; class Spirochaetia; order Sphaerochaetales; family Sphaerochaetaceae; genus Sphaerochaeta. The sequence continues at coordinate 2,273 of JAAZJI010000134.1, read as the reverse complement.
GTCGTCTACAAGATCATGAAAGAACACGAAGGGGATATCCAGGTCAACTCCGTGGTGGGGGCGGGGACTACGGTCCGGCTGATCTTCCCCATTCCCGCCGGAGAGCATCTGGCCATCGAGGAGGCGATCGAAGGAGGTGAATGATGAAGCGCAGGATTCTCGTCGTCGATGATGAAAAGAATATCCGATCCGGTCTGTCCCTCGCCCTCGAGATGGAGGGGTACGAGACCTTCACCGCCGAGGACGGCCAGGCGGCGTGGGAGCTGATCAACAAGAAGGGGATCGACCTGGTGGTCACCGACCTGCGGATGCCGCGGATGGGGGGCAACGAACTGCTCAGTCGCATCACCTCCTCCTATCCGAACATCCCGGTGATCATCCTCACCGGGCACGGGACGGTGGAAAACGCCGTCGAGGCGATGCGGAAGGGGGCGATCGACTTCTTCACCAAGCCGGTGAATCTCGACCGGCTCACCCTCGTCGTGAAGAAGACGCTCAGCGCCCACGACCTGGCCCGGGAGCACGAGGAGCTCAAGGCGGAGGTCGCCCAGCTGAAGAAGCGCAACAAGTTCGAGCACATCATCGGTAAGAGCCAGAAGATGGTGGATCTGCTGGAGACGGTGAGCCAGGTCGCCCCGACGAAGGCGAGCGTTCTCATCACGGGGGAGAGCGGAGTGGGCAAGGAGCTGGTCGCCGACGCGATCCACGAGCTTTCCACCCGGGCCAAAGGCCCTTTCATCAAGGTCCACTGCGCCGCCCTGACCTCGACGCTGCTCGAGAGCGAGCTCTTCGGGCACGAAAAAGGCTCGTTCACCGGAGCGGTCGCCCAGAAGCGCGGACGCTTTGAACTTGCCGACGGGGGGACGATCTTCCTTGATGAGATCGGGGAGATCGACATGCAGACCCAGGTGAAGCTCCTCAGGGTCCTTCAGGAGCGGGCCTTCGAACGGGTGGGCGGGGAGGCTACGATCACGGTGGACGTCCGGATCGTCTGCGCGACGAACCGGGACCTGCTTGCCGAAGTCCAGAAGGGAACCTTCCGGGAGGACCTCTACTACCGCCTGAACGTGGTGAACCTCGTCGTGCCGCCGCTGAGGGAACGAAAAGAGGATATCCCCCTCTTGATGACGAGCTTTCTCGCCCAGTACACCAAGGAGAACGACCGTCCGATCGAGGGGTTCAGCTCCGGAGCAAAGCGGGCCCTGCTCTCCTACGACTGGCCGGGTAACATCCGGGAGCTGAGAAACAGCATCGAGTCGGCGGTCGTCCTCGCCCGGGGGACGATCATCGAGCTTGAGGACCTGCCCCCGCAGGTGACCTCCCAGGAGAGCTCCTCGACCCTTTCGCTTTCGGTGGGAATCACCCTCGCCGAGGCGGAGAAGCATCTGATCATGGCCACGCTCGAGCTTGAAGGAGGGAACAAGACGAAAGCCGCCCGGACGCTGGGAATCGGGCGGAAGACCCTCCATCGGAAGCTGCAGGAATATCACATTGACGAGAAATGACGTAGAAAGGATCTTTGACGCCGACGGGCTGCTCTTCCGGCACTTCCCCCTCTACGAGTATCGCGAAGGCCAGCTGCTGATGGCCGAGCTGGTCCGCCGATCCTACGAGGAGGACGCGATCGCGGTGATCGAGGCGGGAACCGGGATCGGCAAGTCATTCGCGTACCTGGCGGTAGCCCTCTTCCATGCGCTGCAGAACCCGGATGAACGGAGCGTGATCGCGACCAGCACGATCAACCTCCAGCGCCAGCTGGTCGACAAGGATATCCCCGCCCTCTTTTCCGCGCTGGGAAGGGAGTGTTCCGTCGCGCTGGCGGTGGGGCGGGCGAACTATCTGTGCATCCAGCGCTATGTCCAGGTGAAGGAGGCGAGCGCCCTGCTGGCCCGGGATCCGAAAAGCGAGCTGTACAAGGTGGGGGAGTGGGTGAACGAGACGCCTTCCGGCCTCTTTTCCGAATATCCGCATCCCCTTTCCCATGAGCTTCGCAGCGAGATCCTCTGCGATCCCGACCTGTGCAACCCGCAGACCTGTCCCTACGTCCACGAGTGCTTCTACTTCAAGGCGAGGGCCCGGTGGACGAAGGCCCGGATCATCGTCACCAACCACCATCTGCTCTTCAGCGATGCCCGTTCCCGCCTGGAGAGCGACCTCGGCTATGACGAGGAGCACATCCTTCCCTCCTACAATCGCCTGATCATCGACGAGGCGCACAACATCGAGGCAAACGCCACCGAGTTCTTCACCGGGATCTACTCCTCGAAGGGGGT
>JAAZJI010000133.1 GCA_012800465.1 Spirochaetales bacterium | reverse complement strand
CCGCCTGGAGGCGAAGCTGCCGCTCTACGGCCGGGAGATCGGCGATTCGATCACTCCCCTGGAGGCGAACCTCGGAGCGTTCGTGAAGTTCGAGAAGGAGGACTTCTGCGGGAAGGCCGCCCTGTTGGAGCAGAAGAACGCCGGGGTGCCCCGGACCCTCCGGGGAATCGAGATGGTCGACAAGGCGGTTCCGCGCACCGGCTATCCGGTGTTCCGGGATGGAAAGGAGATCGGGTATGTTACCAGCGGGATGAAGAGCCCGAGCATGGGGATCTTCTTCGCCCTGGTCCTGATCGACCGCGAACCTGCGCTGAAGTTCGGCGACCATCTCGAGGTCGAGGTCCACGGGAAACTGAAGAAGGCCCGGCTGATCCGGACGCCAATCTACCGGCAGACCCGGACCCCCTAGGTGAATTCCGCCCGGACGCCGTCGACGGCGGTCAGCAGGTCCTGCGGATCGAGCCGGATCTGCATCCCCCGCCTGCCGGCGCTGACGTAGATGAAGGGAAGGGTGAACGCCGCCTCTTCGATGAAGGTGGGGAAGGGGCGCTTCATCCCGATCGGCGAGCAGCCGCCGCGAAGGTATCCGGTGACGTTTTGGATCTCGGTGAGCTTCACCAGCTCCATGGTCTTGCTTCCGGTGAGCGAGCGGGCCTTCTTCATGCTGATCGACCGGTCCGCCGGAAGGCAGAAGACCCGGTACTGCTTCCGCTCATCGACGAGGACGATCGTCTTGAACACGGTCTTCGGATCCAGGCCCACCGCCCGGGCGGCATGGATCGCATCGAGGGCCTCCTCGTCGAAGGGGTAGGTGACGAGCTCGAAGGGGATTTTCCGCACCTCCAGGATTCTCATCGCGTTCGTCTTCATGGTGGTAGACATCGTAGCCGAGGAGGCGCTTCGTATCAAGGAATTCGTCGGCTCATTCCCCACGTTGGCAAGTATTTGTAACCGGACGGATGTATTAGTTGTTTTCCTTGGAGTACTTGAGTTGAGGTGACCGTGGTGGTATACTACGGGAACTCAACGTATGGAGGTGTGGCAAACGATGAGGAACTCGAAGCGGTGCGCCCTGATTTCCCTGATTCTGATCATCCTTGTTCATGGAGCCCTGGTCGCACAGGACAACGGTCTGGTGATCCGTTCGCCGCTCTATGGGTCGTCTGCGAAGGATCTCGTCGGCACGACGGTGCAAGTCCAATCATACGCCGAGCAGCTGGGCCTGGCGGCGACTCCAATCATTCCGACCGCCGATGAGCGGCTGCTCAATGCGATCAGCGAACCTTCCTATCCCGTTACCCCGGGGGACACCTACCGGGTCGTCTATCTTGACGGATTGAAGACGGTGACCCTCGACCTGCAGGTGAACGAAGCGTACCAGGTGGTCCTTCCCGGGCTCGGCAAAGTCAGCGGAGAAGGGCTCACCTTCCAGCGGATGAGCCAGGCGATCACCGACCTCATCGAAGCGTATCACAGCTATTCCAACCCCCAGGTGGTTTTCACCGGGGTCGGTTCCTTCTCCGTCTCGGTGATCGGGGAGGTCGCCGGATCGCGAACCGTCCAGGCGTGGGGCCTCACCCGGCTCTCCCAGGTCGTCGGCGCGGCCACCCCCTACACCTCGACCCGAGCGGTCACGATCACCCACGCCGACGGAAGCCGGGACACCCACGACCTCTACCTCGCCCTCCGCAAGGGGGTTCTCAAGGAGGATCCGCTTTTGAGAAGCGGCGACGTGGTGAGCCTCGGCCGGGCCGAGCGGCTGGTCCACATCGACGGCCATGTCTATCGGACCGGAAGCTTCCAGCTCAGGGAGGGGGAGGACCTCTCCTCTTTGATCACCGAGTACGCCGGCGGCGTCCTTTCCGGCGGCGACATCCAGCGGATCCGGATCCAGCGGTTCGACGAGGAGCTGAACGATTGGACGATCCTGTACGCGGATCTCCTTGTGGATGAGCATTTCGAAGTGCGGCATCTGGACAAGGTATACGTCGACCTGCTCGGACCGATGCCCCAATCGATCCTCATCGAGGGGGCGATCTCCTCGACCGAGGCGGCGAACACCCTCAGCTCTTCATCCTTGACCGGGTACGTCTCGGGCCGGATCTTCTATCAGCTCTACCCGGGGGAGACGATCAAGCATGTCTTCGAGACCTTGAGCGGCCGGCTCCTTTCGATCAGCGACCTCGAACGGGCGTATCTCGTCCGCGACGGGCAGCGGATCGCCCTCGACCTGCAGCGGATCCTCTATGGACAGGATCCGAACGCGACCCGCACCCTGGAGAACGGCGATGCGATCATGATCCCCTTCAGCCAGCGTTTCGTCTCCGTCTCAGGCGGGGTTGTGCGCTCGGGGATGTACGCGTATGCGCCGAACAAGAGCGCCGGTTACTACATTGCGCTGGCCGGCGGCTACAGCGATGAAGCTTCCTTCCCCATCTCGGTGAAGGTGCAGGGCGAGGACGGCAGGAAGATCTCCAAGACCGCCGAAGAGGAGGTTCCCCCCGGCTCGACGATCGTCGTCAAGAAGAACACCTTCACCAAGGATATCGCACCGACGGTCGCCATCGTCGGACTGGTCGCCGCGATCCTGGGGATCGTATCCACCACGTTGAGCATCATCAAAGACGTACGGTCACTGTAGGAGGGGCGCATGAATCAGGCATATGATGACCAATATACGGCTCACCCGCAATTCGATGAAGAAGGGATGACGATAAGGGAGCTTCTTTCGATCTTCCGCAAACGGTTCTTCTGGTTCCTCCTCGGCCTCGTGCTGGTAAGCGGCGCGGCAATCGGGTATCTCTTCTGGGCGACCCCCCTGTATGAATCGCAGGTCTCCGTCCTCGTCAATCCGATCCAGAACTCCTCGTCGATCGATTCATTGCTCAGCGTCACCTCCTCCGGGGCGAAGATCGCGACGGAGGTCGAGCTGATCACCTCCCGCAGCAACATCACCGACGCCCTCGGGCGGCTCGACCTCACAAAGTATGAAAACGCCGAAGGCGAGTCCTATGCGGAGGTCATCGCGTTTCCCGGCTCGGTGAAGGAGAAGATCTCCGTCACCACGGTGAAGGACACCAACATCGTCCGCATCAGCGTCACCGACGCGGACCGCTTCTTCGCCCGTGATTTCGCCAACGTCCTGGCCGAGAGCTATGACAGTATGCTCACCTCGATCGCCCGCAACTCCAAGACCGCCCAGCGGACCTTCATCGAGAGCCAGATCCCGATCAACGACCAGGCCCTCCGGGAGGCGAACGACAAACTCGGGGATTTCAAGGAGCGGAGCGAGATCATCCAGCTTTCCGACAAGAGCTCCCTGCTGGTCAATCAGATATCCTACTACGATCTTCGGCTCGAGCCGCTGAGGCTTCAGCTCGAGGAAGCGCATATCGGTCTTCGCTCCCATGAGTCCTTCATCGCCGCCGGTGGCACCACCTCCGAGCGCCTGCTCGAGCGGGTCAGAGAGGATGAGGAGATCGTCAAGAAGCTCGGCGAGCTCGAATCGTGGCTGCTGGAACTGGCGATGTACGAGTCGCTGCCGACGAACCTCGGTCAAGGCGCGCTTTCCGAAGGGACGCTCACGAGGATCTTCACCATCAACAACGCGATCGATACGACGAAGAAGAGCCTGCTGAACCGGGTCCGGAAGCTCATCGAGTGCTGCTATATCGATTCTTTGGCCCAGAACATCACCCAGATCCTCACCACCGGCGTGTCGATCGATATCCTTCAGAGCCGGGCCGAGGTGTTCGAAGAGGAGCTTTCCCGCCTGCCCGTCCTGGAGCGCACCCTTTCCGAGCTGATGCGGGACGTCCAGATCAGCGAGGCGATCGGGCTGAAACTCCGGGAGATGCTCGAGGAGATCAAGCTCCTCGAAGCTTCCGTCAGCGGAAACGTGAAAGTGATCGACACGGCGAACCTGCCCCTGAAGCCGGTCAGCCCCAACTCCCTCCTGATCCTGGCGGTAGCCCTGCTTCTGGGTTCGGCGATCGGTCTGTTGCTCGCTCTGCTGGTGGAGTCGCTGGATACATCGATCCAGAGCGAGGAGCAGGTGCAGCGGATCGTCGGTCGGAGCGTTCCGATGCTGGGGTGGGTTCCGATCATGAAGACCCACCAGAAGGACATGTATCCGATGTTCATGGTCCGCACCCATCCGAACTCCTTCGAAGCGGAGCGGCTCAAGCTGATCGCGAACATGATCTATTCGATGAACGACAAAAGGGTCTTCTCGATCACCAGCAGCGCGCCGGCCGAGGGAAAGAGCATGATCGTCGCGAACACCGCCTTCGCCCTGGCGCAGCTGGGCAACAAGGTGCTGGTCGTCGACGGGGATCTTCGCCTGCCGAGCATGGAGCGCTTCTTCCGCCTTGAGCACCGGAAGATCGGACTGGTGGACATGGTCACCGGCGGGGTCTCCATAGAGGACTGCATCGTCCAACCGCTTGAAGATGTGGGCACCCTCCATCTGCTTCCCGCCGGATCGGTTCCCCTGGTGCCGGCCGCGATCTTCTCCAACCCCAGGTACATCAACGGTATCGAAACGCTTTCCGGAATCTACGACTACATCATCATCGACGCCCCTCCGCTCGATGCGGCGAGCGAGCTGCTGGCGATCGCCAAGCGCGTCGACGGCCTGATCGTCACCGTCCGGGCGGGCGTGACCAACCGCAACGCCCTGGGGGAACTGCTCGAGAGCCTCAGGAACGCAAACGTCCAGATCGCCGGCTTCGTCTTCAACGGAGTGATGCCGACGAAGCACAGCCGCTATGGGTCGTATGGCTACTCGGTCTCCTACAAGATGGGGAAATCCGAGCGGAGGTTCGGGCGGAAGTATCGCTATCTGCCCAGAAAGCGGACCGCTTCGTGGTATCGCAAGCGGTACAAGCAGGATGTCAAGGTTCGCGGAAAACTGCCTGCGCTCTTCAATCCGGTCCTGGCGTTCGGGCCGCATGCCCCCTATATGAATCTGAAGGAGATGGCCGAACGGAACGGCGAAACAGGGGAAGAGAGGATCGTCTCCACACAGGCTTTCTCCAACGATGCGCCCGACGAAATGAAGGAGATGCCTCATGACCGGGGAGGGGAGAGTCCGATTTCCGCTCCGAGCGCGGTCAAAGAACCTCCCGCAAGCGAGGATGCGATGATCGACTTCTTGTCGATGATCGAGGAAGACGAGGCATCGCGCGGAAAAAAATAGGCATCGGCGGGTGGACAGATCCGTTGCTCTCTGGTATCGTACAGGACAGAAATGAGGAGGCTCCGGATGAAGGTGCATGCGTTCCGCCGTGTTCAGGAATCTGGATCCAATGTCATAGAGTAGTCGGCTTTAGGGCCGACTTTTTTCTTTCGGGAGGTGAACGATGGGTACGTTTTATGGCCGATCACTCTGTGTGATCGACGATCTTTCACAGGAAGAACGGCTGTACCTCTTTGAGCACGCACGAATCCTGAAATCCGCGTTTGAGACCCAGGATGAAGCGGTGCTGGACCGATACCGGATCGACGATCCGGATTTCGGGATCTACGAGGTGTTCCTTGAGGATTCGACGAGGACGAAGGAGTCCTTCCGCAACGCGGCGAAGTTTCATCATGTAAAGGTCTCGGATCTCAACAGCGGTTCCTCCTCCTTCAACAAGGGGGAGAGCTACGCCGATACGTTCTATACCCTCAGCGGATACTCCAACACGATCTTCATCGTCCGGAGCAAGGTCGAGGGGGTATGCACCTATCTGGAGGAGAGCCTCGCTTCCTACGCCAAAAGGAACGGCTTGAAGCGGAAGCCTGCGTTCATCAACGCCGGCGACGGGAAGCACGAGCACCCCACCCAGGAGCTGCTCGACGAGTTCACGTTCCTGGAGGACAACGAGTGGTCGACGGAAACGCTTCATCTCGCCCTGGTCGGCGACCTCTATCACGGGCGGACGGTCCACTCCAAGGCGGACGGCTTGAAGATCTTCAAGAATGTCAGGGTGGATCTGGTCGCCCCGCCCGAGCTGGCGATGCCCGAGACGTACCTCCACAAGATGAAGGAGCACGGATTCAAGGTGCGGACCTTCGACTCGATCGACGCCTACCTTGAAGAGGCGGAGATCGCGCCGAAGTGGTATTTCACCCGTCCTCAGCTGGAACGGATGGGAGACAAGATTCTGAAGAAGGAAGCGGAACTCAGGCGGGCGATCACCTTCCGGGAAGAATTGATTCCGCTTCTGCCACCGGGAACGAAGTTCTACCACCCGCTTCCCCGCCACAAGGCGCACCCGACGATCCCCACCTTCCTCGATGAGACGCCGCTGAACGGATGGGAGCGGCAGAGCATCAACGGGATGTACGTCCGGATCGTCCTTCTCGCCCTGATCGCCGGAAGAATCGGAGAGGAGTTCGTCTCGAGACGGATTCCGGTCGTCGAGGAGGAGGACTACATCAAGGAGGTGGACCTCGAGGACCGGATCCCCCGGAAGAAGCGGATCAGCGAAGGAGTCCAGCCGATTCGCGACGGGATCGTCATCGACCACATCCTTCGCGGGTATGGGATCGGGGAGATCCGCGACCATATGCGTCTGATCAGCAGCGTGCTGGAGCTGGATCGGGGAAAGGGAGGGGAGTGGGTTTCCAGCGGGCAGCAGGGAATCCATAAGGGGATCATCTTCCGCCCCGGCTCCTACGAGCTCGACCGCAGGCACCTGAAGCGGCTGGCCGCCGTCGCCCCGGGATCCACGCTGAATCTCATCAAGGACGGAAAGGTCCGGCGCAAGTTCCGCCTCTCGTTGCCGCCGAGGATCTACAACTTCGAGGATCTCGGATGCACGAACGAAGCGTGCATCAGCCACCCCGACCAGGAGGAAGGAGTCATGGCCCGCTTCTACCGGACGCAGGAGAACACCTTCGCGTGCGCCTACTGCGGTACGGAGCACGGGTTCAAGGAAATATGGAAGCGCAGCAGGAAATAGGATAGAGTAGGAAGCTATGAAGAACCTCAAGACGATCACTCGGACTCATGGACAAAAGATCGCCCGGGCGGCGTTCGAGCTCGGGGCGATCCGCCTCGACGTCACCAATCCCTTCCGGTGGGTCAGCGGCTACCGGATGCCGATCTACAACGACAACCGCCGCCTGCTCGCTTCCAGCGAAGCCAGGAGGCTCGTCGCCGAAGGGTTCGAAGCGATCCTGAACGCTTTGGAGTACGATCCCGATTCGATCGCCGGAACCGCGACGGCGGGGATCCCCCACGCCACGACCTTGGCGGACCGATTGGAAAAACCTCTTTCGTATGTCCGCTCGGCAAGCAAAGGGCACGGCCTCGGAAACCGAATCGAGGGGTTGGCGAAGGGCGGAACGTATGAGAACGCCCACGTTCTTCTGATCGAAGACCTGATCTCCACCGGTCTTTCATCGACCGGCGCCGTCGAGGCGATCGTCGCGGCGAAGGGGAAGTGCCCCTATACCTTGGCGATCTTCACCTACGGGTTTGCCGCAGCGGAGGAGGCGTTCGCCGCGTTGAGACCGGAAGCCGAATTCCATGCGATCCTCACCTATGAGGTGATGCTCGAAAGCGCCCTGAAAGAGGGATATATCTCGCACGCCGAGGCGAAGAGCCTCGAGGCATGGCGAGCCGATCCCTTCGGCTGGGGAATCGAACGGGGCTTCATGAAGGAGGAAGGATGACGTACAAGGAATTGCTTGAAACGAGCGCGAAGCAGGTCGGGAACGTGGTGTGCATGGGCCTGGACGTGAAGCCGGAGCTTCTTCCCTACGGGGAGAAGAGGGTCCGCCATCAGCTGAACACCTACTTTCAGGAGCTGTTTCGCAGGATGAATCTTTCCGGCCTCCTTCCGGCCGCGTTCAAGCCGAACATCGGCTACTATGCGACGCTGGACGATCCCCGGGAGGAGGATTTCTCCGGCTCGCTCGCCCTTTCCGACCTCTTCGACCTCTTGGAGAACTTCTTTCCCGGCACCCCGGTCATCCTCGACTCGAAGCGCGGCGACATCGCCGCAAGCAGCCAAAACTACGCCGACGAGGCGTTCAGACGGTGGGGCGCGGACGCGGTGACGGTCGCCCCCTATATGGGCAGCGACTCCGTCGGGCCGTTCATCCGGGACCCCGCGTTTGGAACCTACGTTCTCAATCGGACGAGCAATCCCGGGGGAAAGGATCTGCAGAACCTGATCCTGGAAAACGGGAATCCCCTCTATGAAGCGGTGGCGAAGCAGGTCATCGCCTACAACGCCGGGAAGGGGCATGTCGGGGCGGTGGTCGGAGCGACCAATCCGGCGGAGCTGAAAGCGATCGCCCGGATCTATGCCGACCACTCGGTCCCGCTGCTGATCCCCGGGGTGGGGAGCCAGGGCGGCTCGGCGACCGGGGTGCTGACGATCCTCCGCGAGGCGGACTATCCCTTGCCATTGGTCCGGATCAACAGTTCCAGCTCCCTGACCCATCCTTGGAAACAGGGTCCGGCTCCGGACGACTGGCTCGACCGGTGCGAGGGCTCCCTGCGCGAGCTCATCAGGGAGTGTGCCCTATGAGTGACGTGATCCGACGTTTGATGAAGAAGAACGAGGTTCTTCTTGGAACCGTCAGCGGGGTGGGCTCCACCAAGGCGGAGCTGATCCGATACTTCGATGAGTCGGTGCAGGCGATCGACCTCATCACCACCAAGAGCTTCCAGAACGAGCCGAACCCGGGAAACCGCGAACCGATCATCTGCGAAGTGGAGAAGGGGACGTTCGGCAACTCGGTGGGCCTGAGGAATCCCGGTCTTCAGGTCGCCCTTCATGAACTGCGGCAGCTGAGGAAGACCCATTCCTTCCGGGCGCTTTTGAACGTGTCGCTCTCGGCCTCCACGCCGGAGGACTTCGTAACGCTTATCAAGGCGTTCGACGAGGTCGCCGACCTTGTGGAGCTGAACTTCTCCTGTCCGCACGCCGAGCCGGGGTACGGCTCGACGATCGGGGAGAACCTCGAGCTCGCCGCCTTCTACGTGCGCTACATCAGGGAACATACCGGCGGATGCCGGGCGCCTCTGTTCGTGAAGCTGACCCCGAACGTCGAAGATATCGCATCGATCGCAAAAGCGGTCGTCGAAGCGGGGGCGGATGGAATCGTCGCGATCAATACGGTCGGTCCTCTGGTGCACATCGATCCCGTTGCACAAAAGCCGATCCTCCAGAACAAGCTCGGCGGCAAGGGCGGACAGAGCGGAAAAGCGGTCTTTCCGATCGCTCTCAAGGCGATACAAGAGATCCGGGAAACCCTCGGAGAGGCGATACCGATCATCGGAATGGGCGGGGTCGATTCGGGCGCCGATGTCGCCAAGCTCATCGAGGCGGGGGCGAACGTCGTCGGCATCGGATCCGCCCTGGGCACGGTGGACCAGCGCTCCTGGCCGCGGTACCTCGAGGCTGTCAAGGAGGAGGCGAGCCATCTGCTGTACAACGGAAAGAAGCCTGGAATCTCTTCCGCTTCCTTCATCAAGACCCATCGCCAGATGGAGTATCGAAAGCACATCGTGCTTGAGAATGAGCCCTACGGTGGCGACACGGTGATTCTTCGGCTCGACGGCAGGCTTCCTGCCAAAGCCGGACAATTCGCCTTCTTATGGCTGCCGCAGATTGGGGAGAAACCCTTCTCGGTGGCCCACAACGATCCGCTGACCTTCATCATCAAGCGGAGGGGGCCGTTCAGCGATGCGCTCTGCTCCCTGAAGAAGGGCGACGAGGTGTATATCCGGGGCCTCTACGGAGAGGAGTTCGATCCTCCGGACACGAAGAAGGCCCTGCTCATCGGAGGCGGCACGGGCGTTGCGGTCCTGCCCGCCCTGGCCGAACAGTTGTCCAAACGAGGAACAGAGGTCGAGATTCTGGTCGGAACCAGCGAGGCCGTCGAAGGGACCGCCCTGCTGGAGGAGAAGCTCTCCTCCTACGGGTCGTTCATCTGCGTGGCGGATGAAGGGAAGCCGGCTCGGGTGCTGGATCTGCTCGACGGACGGGTCTTCGATGAGGAGACGGCATGCTATCTGGTCGGCCCCCGGGTCTTCATGGCCCTCGCAGCTCAGGCGGTGCTCGAGAGGGGTGTGAGGGAGGATCTGCTCCATCTTTCGCAGGAGCTGATGACGCTGTGCGGAATCGGGATGTGCGGCGAGT
>JAAZJI010000132.1 GCA_012800465.1 Spirochaetales bacterium | reverse complement strand
TGGCTGTCCCAATAGGCGTATATCTCCCAACCAGCCTTGGCCACTGCCTCTTGCACCCTTCTTGATTGCAATCCAAAGGATCCATCCACACCCGCTTTCCTTTGGGTTGCAGTCTTTTTATTATCGATACGGAGGTGAATCCATGGACCTGCAGCGACTCAAGAGGATCTGCGATCTCGGCGGAGTTTCCGGCTTCGAAGACGATGTCGTCCTCTATTTGCAGGAAGAACTCAAAAAGATCGGCCCGTCATCGATCGATTCGATGCTCAACCTCTATGTCCATCGAACCGAGGCGAACGCGGGCGATCCGGTCGTGATGTTGGACGCCCATACCGATGAAGTGGGGTTCATGGTCCGCCTCATCCGGCCGAACGGTCTGATCGAATTCACTCCGGTCGGCGGCTGGGTGACGAGCAACATTCCCGCCCATCAGGTTCTGGTCCGGACGGTCGACGGGACCTATATAACCGGCATCGTCGGCTCAAAGCCGCCCCATTACATGAGCGAGAGCGAACGCACCCAGGCTCCGGTGATCGAAAACCTGTATATCGACATCGGCGTCTCCTCCCGGCGGGAAGCGGATGAGCTGGGTGTCCGGACAGGCAATCCGATCGTTCCCAGGGCGGAACTCGAGTTCAAGGATGATGAAATCATCTTCGGGAAGGCGTTCGACGACCGCCTTGGGTGCGTCGCGATCGTTGAAATCCTGGAAGCGCTCCGGGGCGAAACGCTTTCGGTCAACCCGGTCGGGGTCTTCTCCAGCCAGGAGGAAGTCGGACTCAGAGGAGCCCAAGTCGCCGCACATACGCTGAAACCCGATGTGGCGATCTGTTTCGAAGGAACCCCCGCCGACGACACCTTCGAAAGCGCCGACCGCCGCCAGACGGCCCTCGGCATGGGGCCGATGCTCCGCTACATCGATTCGAAGATGATCACCAACCCCCGCTTCCAGCGCTTCGCCCTCGAGGTCGCGAAGAAGTACGACATCCCGGTCCAGACCGCCGTCCGCACCGGTGGAGCGACGAATGCGGGAGCGATCCACCTTAGCGGAGGGGGCGTTCCCTCGATCGTCATCGGCGTGCCGGTCCGGTACGCCCACACCCACTATTCGGTTGCGAGCCTCGCCGATCTCCAAGGCGCGATCGCTCTCGGCAGGGCGCTCCTCAAGGAGCTGGACAGCGAGGTCATCGCCTCTTTTTAACATTATTTGGATAAATGTAGAAATAAAGGGCATATCGTTTTGACAAACCCGCTCCAACGATGAGATACTGCTCCCATGGAGACGTTGACGACCTGCTTCGCCGAGATGACGACCTTCTTCGGCCAAGGAGCGACCCGGGATCCCGCATTCCGTAAGGCCGGGTTGCGTTCCCTGAAGAGCGCACTGCTTGAGCATGAAGCGGAGATCCTCGAAGCCCTGAATGCCGACCTGCAGAAATCCAAGGTCGAGTCGTGGACGACGGAACTGGGAATCGTCCTAGAGCAGATCTCCTACCACCTGAAGCGGATCGACCGGTGGACAAGGCCCACACGGGTCCGGACCACCCTCTCCACCTTCCCCTCCACCTCCTGCACGATCGCCGAACCGAAGGGCGTGGTTCTGATCATCAGCCCCTGGAACTATCCCCTCCAGCTTGCGCTTGTGCCCCTGGTCAGCGCGATCGCCGCGGGCAACTGCGCGATCGTCAAGCCATCCCGGCAAAGCCGGCACACCTCCCTCGTCATCGAAAAGATCCTTTCGTCGATCTATCCGAGCCGGTATGTCGCCACCTTCACCGAGGGGGACCTCCTCTCCCTCCCCTTCGACCATATCTTCTTCACCGGGTCGACCCGGGTCGGCGAGCTCGTCATGAAAAGAGCAAGCGAGCATCTCTCTTCTGTCACCTTGGAGCTTGGAGGGAAAAGTCCGACGATCGTCGACGCGTCCGCCAACCTCGCCCTCGCCGCCAAGCGGATCATCTGGGGCAAGACCCTCAACGCCGGGCAGACCTGCATCGCCCCCGACTACGTGCTGGTCGAGCGGAAAATCCTTCCCCGCCTTGTCGAACATCTGAAGGATGCGATCAAAGAGCTGTGGGGGTTGGATCCTTTGAACAACCCCGACTACCCCTCGATCATCTCCCATGCCGCCTTCGACCGACTCATCGCCCTCTTCGAGGACGGCAAGCTCGCGTACGGCGGACAGATCGATCCGAAACGAAAGCGGATCGCCCCCACCCTCCTGCTCGATCCGGTCGATTCCGCTCCCGTCATGGAGGAGGAGATCTTCGGACCGATCCTCCCGATCATCCCCTACGATACGATCGACGAGGCGATCGCCTTCGTACGACAAAGACCGAAACCGCTGGCCCTCTATCTCTTCAGCCGGAACAGGGAGGCCCACAGGCGGATCACCTGCGAGCTCTCCTGCGGCGGTTGCTGCATCAACGATGTGGTGATGCACCTTGCCAACGTCCACCTCCCCTTCGGAGGGGTCGGAGCCAGCGGCCAGGGCGCCTACCATGCCGAGGAGGGGTTCCGATCCTTCAGCCACATCAAACCGGTTCTCACAAGTCACACCTTCCTTGACGTGCCACTGCGCTATCCCCCCTATACGGAGCGGAGACTGAAACTCATCCAACGGATATTTTCCCGATGACGGAGGAACGCATGAAAAAGATCGGAATACTCGTGTTGATCGGCCTGCTCGGTGGGAGCATGCTGTTCGCCGCCTTGGATTTCACCGCGGTCGACGCGCTCTATGACGGCGAACGGTATGACGCCTGCAAGACCGAGCTTCTGAAGATGCGCTCGTTGGCCGCCACGGCCGAAGAGGAATCGGAAGTCCTGTGGCGTCTCTCCCGCGTGGCGCTCGGCTTGGGAGACGAGCTGGACAAGAAGGACAAGGATGGCCGCTTCGCGGCGTACGAGGAGGGGGAAGAGTATGCGAACCTCTCGATCGCCCGCCATCCCAACGCGTTCGCCTATCACTGGAAGGCGTCCAACATCGGTCGGTGGGGCCAGACGAAAGGACCGCTGAACTCCCTCGGAAAGGCGAAAGGGATGCTGGAGGACCTGACGGTCGTCGTGAACGACTTCGCGATCGACCACTACACCGAGACGTGGTACGTCCTCTCCTCCCTCTACTACGAGCTGCCCGGAGCCCCCCTCTCCTTCGGGAACAACGACTGGGCGATCAGCTACATGCGACGGGCGATGGACACCCTCCCGGAACACAAGCTCTATCCCGGACACTATAAGCGGATGGCCGAAGAGCTCTGGGGACGGAACTGGAACGCGAAGAAACGCGGAAAGGAGCTGGCGAAGATGCAGTCAAGCTGGAACAAAGGCGGTTCGAACCTGGAACGCTACCGCTACTACGAGGGGAAGGACGGGGGCAAGACCATACCCTTCTACTCCTCCGTCACGCTGGATCGGATGAGCGACCGGCAGGAGGCGGAGATGATCCTCGCCTACCTCGAAGCCAAGGCAAAAACCTTCACCCCTGTTTTACCCAGCGAACAGCGCACCCTCAATGAAATTTCCGAACTGAGGGCCTCTTGGCTGAAATAGTCCTCCTAAACCGGCTGGCATTCGCCAGCCGGTCCTTCTCAGGATCCTCTCCTTTTCTCTTCTCATCTCTTTCCATCTTTTCCTCATGATTCCATTGACATGGGGATCCATTCCTTTTAACGTATGAGCATATCATCATATGTTGATATGTTGGAGGGAAGATGGACCATACAGACGCCGTGAAGCCGGAGAACGAAGACCGCACCGATCGCCGCTCGCGATCCTGGACCTTCCGGGGAATCGACTGCCCCTCCTGCGCCCTCGCCGTCGAACAGCGGTTGAACAGGGAGGCGGGGGTGGAATCCGCGCATCTGGACTACGCCAGGAAGAAAATCACGATCACCGCCAGGGAGGAGCAGCCCTCCCCCTATTTCGAGAATCTCATCACCATCGCCAAGCGGGTCGAGCCCCTCTTTAAGGTGGTCGGTCCAAAGACACGGCAAAAGGAGATTCCCTTCGAACTGATCCGGATTCTCCTTTCGGCCATCTTCTTTTCCATCGCGTTGCTCACCCGCCGGGACTGGGCATACGTCATCAGCTATCTCGTCGCCGGCTATTCGGTGATCTGGCGGGCGATCCGGAACATCCTCGGCGGCAAGATCTTCGACGAGCACTTTTTGATGAGCGTCGCGAGCATCGGGGCTCTGGCGATCGGCGAGGTCGGGGAGGCGGCCGCCGTCATGCTCCTCTACATCATCGGCGAATATCTTCAGGACGCCGCGGTACGGAAGAGCCGGACCTCGATCCTGGCGACCCTCGACCTGAAGACCGAGGAGACGCGGGTCGTCGACGGGGAGCGCGTGACCCTCGTTCCCAGCGAGTCGGTTCCGGTGGGGACGACCGTCCGGGTCCTGGCCGGCGAGAAGATCCCCCTCGACGGGGTCGTCGTCGGCGGGACGTCGGCCTTGGACATGAAGAGCCTCACCGGTGAATCGCTGCCCGTGCCGGTGGAGGAAGGTAGCGTCGTGCTCAGCTCCTCGGTGAACCTTTCCGGAAGCCTGGAGATTCGGACGACCAAGGTCTGGAAGGAGTCGACGGCGGCCAGGATCCTCCACCTCGTGGAGGAATCCGCGGCGAAGAAGGCTCCGCCCGAGCGGTTCATCACCACCTTCGCCCGCTATTACACCCCCGCCGTGGTCGGGTTGGCCCTTCTTCTGTTCCTCATCCCTCTGATCGCCACCGGAGCTACCCGGCCGTGGCTCTATCGAGCCCTGGTCTTCCTGGTGGTCAGCTGTCCCTGCGCCCTGGTCATCAGCGTGCCGCTCTCCTACTTCGCCGGGATCGGGAAGAGCGCAAAGAGCGGGATCATCGTCAAAGGAGGCAACTACCTCGAAGCGCTGGCCAAGGCGAAGTGCGCGATCTTCGACAAGACCGGAACCCTCACCACCGGAACGTTCACGATCGATTCGATCGATCTCTTCGATGCACGCTACCCAAAAGAGCGGGTGGCGCTTCTGGCCGCTTCCCTGGAGAGGCGCTCCACCCACCCGCTTGCCCGGGCGTTCGAGGCGTTTGCCCACATCGAGGAGGTTACGGACATCCGGGAGCATGCCGGCAAGGGGATCGTGGGAACCGTCGGAGAAGAGCGGATCGCCATCGGGAACAACGCCCTCCACGAAACGTTGGACAACCCCATGGATGAACAGGGGGCGCTGCTGATGAGCATCGACGGCACCCTCGTCGCCCGCTTCAACGTCACCGACACGATCAAGGATGAGGCGCCCGCCCTGATGAAGCGCCTCCGGTCCTTCGGTATCACCACAATCGGGATGATCACCGGGGACGGGCTGCGGAGCGCCGAGGCCGTGGGCACCGCCCTCGGCCTGGACGAGGTCCATCCGGGTCTCCTGCCCCACCGGAAGCAGGAGACGATGCTTGCGATGGGGAAGCGGTTCCCCGATTACTTCTACGTCGGCGACGGGATGAACGACGCCCCGTCGCTTGCGGCGAGCAAGGTGGGAATCGCGATCGGCAGCGGGGCGAGCGACGCGGCGATCGAACACGCCGACGCGGTCATCATCGGCGACGATCTGACGGAAGTCGGGAACCTGGTCGCAATCGGGCGGAAGACCGCCCGGATCGTCCGACAAAACATCGTTCTCGCCCTGGGGGTGAAAGCTCTGGCGATGATCTTCGCCGCCTCGGGCCACGCCCCGATGTGGGTGGCGGTCATTGCCGACAGCGGAGTGACGTTCCTGGCGGTTCTCAACGCGCTGCGGCTCTTCATCTTCAATCCGTCACGTTGATTCTTCCCCCGCATCCGTGCTATCGTTCCAACGCCTTACAAGGATTGAACGATGAACGAACAACTCGTCCGAAATATCGGAATCATGGCTCATATCGATGCCGGAAAGACCACCACCACGGAACGGATCCTCTACTACACCGGAGAAAGCCACCGGATCGGCGAAGTCGATGACGGTGAAGCGATCATGGATTGGATGGAGGAGGAGCAGAACCGGGGAATCACGATCACCAGCGCCGCGATCACCTGCACCTGGAACGGCCATCAGATCAACATCATCGACACCCCCGGCCACGTGGACTTCACCGCCGAGGTCGAGCGCTCCCTCCGGGTGCTCGACGGGGCGATCATGGTGGTGTGCGCCGTCGGCGGGGTGGAGCCGCAGACGGAGACCGTCTGGCGTCAGGCGGACACCTACGGAGTCCCCCGCATCGCCTTCATCAACAAGATGGACCGGCTCGGAGCGGACTTCGACGAGGCGGTCGAAGAGCTGAAGAACAAGCTTTCCGCCAACCCGATCCCTCTCTTTCTACCCGTAGGACACGAAAACGACTTCAGCGGGATCATCGACGTGCTGAACGGGACCTACCTGGTGTACTCCCCGGAGGACCAGGGCAAGACCTTCACCGAGCAGCCGATTCCCGAGGATCTTCTCGAAGCGGCCGAAGCCGCGTATGAGAACGTGATCGACGCGGTCTCCTCCTTCAACGACGAGATCACCGAGCGGTTCTTCGAAGGAAAGGAGATCCCCGTCCCGATGATCAAGGAGACGATCAAGAAGGCGACGATCGCCCGCAAGGCCTTGCCGGTCTTCGTCGGCTCCTCGCTGAAGGATATCGGAGTCCAGCCCCTGATCGACGGGATCATCGACTACCTTCCCTCCCCGAGCGAAATTCCGCCGGCGCAGGGGATCGCGGCGAAGAGCGGCGATCCGGTCGAAGTCCCCTTCAAGCCGGACGGCCCGCCCCTCGGCCTGATCTTCAAGATCCATGTGGACCGGGAAGCGGGGCCGATGAACTACGTGCGGGTGTACAGCGGCACGATCAGGAAGGGCACCGCCCTGATGAACATCTCCAAGCGGAAGCGCGAACGGGTCAACCGGATCATGCGGATGTACGCCGACCGGGCGGTGGAGCTGACCGAGCTGAAGGCGGGCGACATCGGAGTGATCATCGGATTCAAGGAGGGCCGGACCGGGGACACGGTCGGAAGCGAAGGAGCCCAGATCCTGCTGGAAGAGATCCACTTCCCCGTTCCCGTCATCTCGATCGCGATCGAACCGAACACGACGAGCGACGGGGACAAGCTGCGCGGCGCCCTGGGGATCCTCAGCCAGGAGGACCCGACGTTCTCCTGGCGGGATGACGAGGAGACCGGCCAACTGATCATCAGCGGCATGGGCGAGCTCCATCTCGAAGTGCTGGTGAACCGCCTCACGAAGGAGATGAAGATCAAGGCCCGGGTCGGTCAGCCGCAGGTCACCTACCGCGAATCGGTCACCGCTGAGGTCTCGGGCAGCGAAGAGTTCAGCCGGATCATCGCCAACAAGGAACATACCGCCGGAGTGTCGATGACGATCCGCCCCTATCGCACCGGCAACGGCAACCACGTCGTCAACCGGGCGAACACCCGCGGCATCCCCCACGAGTTCGTCGAGGCGGTCGAACGGGGCGTGGCCAACGCCCTGACGGGGGGGATCCGCTATGGGTACGAAACCTGCAACGTGGAGGTCGAGATCACCGCGATCTCCTACGACGAACTGACCGCCAGCACCTTCGCCTACGAGGCGGCGAGCGCGATGTGCTTCGACAAGCTCGCCAACGAGGCGGGTCCGGTGATCATGGAACCCGTCATGCGGATGACGATCGTCGTCCCCACCCAGTACGTCGGCGAGGCGATCGGCAGCGTCACCAGCCGCAAGGGCATCGTCACCTCGATCGAATCCCGCTCGTTCACCGAGCAGATCCACGCCCAGGCCCCGCTTTCCGAGCTCTTCGGATATTCGACGGTCCTGCGCTCGGCGACCCAGGGAAGGGGCACCTTCTCCCTGGAATTTGACCATTATCAGGAAAAAGGTGTATAATCGTCCGTGATGATCGTTTCCACCCTTGCGAATCCGATCCATCCGTGTATGAATATACGGTAGTGGATCTGATAGAGGTATTTTCGGTTTCCATGTCTGATCAGCTAGAGAAGGAGTACAACGAGATGCGAACCTACACATTGCAGGATATTTTCGCCCGCAACCTGAAAGAGCGGAGGCGGAAATTAGGATTGACCCAAGCCAAGCTCGCCGAGAAGATCGGGGTCTCCACCTCGTTCATCACCGAGATCGAGACCTCCCGGAAAGCCCCCTCCTTTTCCACGATCGACAAGATCGGTCGGGCCCTCGAAGTCCCCTGCTGGACCTTCTTCTGCGAGGACGGGGATAAGTTCACCGGTGATGTCACGGCGATGGACCGGTTCGCATATCGGCTCAAGCAGGATATTTCGAAAGTCATCGACCAGACCTTGATCGAAGTTCGATGAAGATATGAGAAAGCACAGGGGATCATCACGAGAATGGAAGGCGTGACGACCCCCTTTTTTTCGCCCGGCGAAAACCCCGGCCTCCGCTCCTTCCATCGAGGGAAAGATCGACGATGAAACGCGTGGGGGCCGGCACCTCTTTCAGGAACCCGACATCCGCTGAAAACGACACCCGTGTCGGGGTGCCCCGGAATATCGCCCAACATCATGCTCTCCATCCATTTTCGGCAAGAGGATCGGCGGCTGAGCCGAAAGACGCCGCCTATCGAACGTCGCGGCCCATCATCGTTTCGATTTCCCCTGAAATGTCTAGACCCTCGAATTGATTGTGGTGTAGGATGATGTACGCAACTCTCTGCATAAGCAAAAGAAACCTTTTGACAGGTAGCACCGAAGGAGCGTACCATACCGGTATGTTTTTTTGGATGATCAATAGGTGATCGAAGGAGGATCTATGAGTGTGAGAAGCACGGATGTGAGGAATGTCGCCATCGTTGGCCACAATGAAACCGGTAAGACGACGCTCGTCGAGCAGATGCTCGCCTATGCCGGGGTCATCTCCCGGGCGGAAACGGTTGAAAGCGGCAAGACCACCAGCGACTACGCGGAGGCGGAGATCGCCAACAAGATTTCCATCTATGCGACGCTCCAATCGATGACCTACGGGGACAAGACGTTCAACATCGTCGACACTCCGGGAACGGCCGGATTCATCGGCGAGACGATCTGCGGATTCCGGTCCACCGAATCGGCGATCATGGTCGTCGACGGCCGTGTCGGCCCCCAGATCGAGACGATCAAGCTCTGGCGGAATCTGGATGACCGGAACAAGCCGCGGGCGGTCTTCGTCAACAAGATGGATCGGGAACACGCCGACTTCCACAAGGTGCTCGACGACCTGAAGGAGTCCTTCGGCGTCACCTTCGTTCCGGTGGTGATTCCGGTCGGAGCCGCCGGCGAATACAAAGGGGTCGTGAACCTCATTGAAAATAAAGTCTACACCTTCCAGCCGAACGGGAAGGAGACAAGCGGCGAGATCCCGGCCGAGCTGGAAGATCTGGTCGAGGAGTATCGGACCGAACTGATCGAATCCGCCGCCGAAGGTTCCGACGAGCTGATCGAGAAGTACTTCGAGGCGGGAACCCTCGAACCGGACGAGATCCGCCAGGGTCTGCAGGCGGGCTTGCGCGGAAA
Source organism: Spirochaetales bacterium (assembly GCA_012800465.1). Lineage (GTDB taxonomy): Bacteria > Spirochaetota > Spirochaetia > Sphaerochaetales > Sphaerochaetaceae > Sphaerochaeta. The sequence goes on along the minus strand of JAAZJI010000132.1, from coordinate 5,287 downwards.
CCGGCTGGTCCCGCTCTTCGCCGGAGCCTCCGGCCTCGGTTCGGGAATCATCCCCCTGATGAACTTCATCCAGAACAACTTTCCCGATCCGGTGGGTGCGATCGACTGGAGCATCGACGGCGAAGGGAACACCCACGAGTTCCCCATCACCGAAGAGGGCCCGGCTTCCGCGCTCGTCTTCAAGACGACGATCGACCAGTTCAGCGGAAAGCTCTCCTTCATCAAGGTGCTTCGGGGAACGATCAAGGGGGATACCGACCTCACCAACCCCGAAACCGGCAAACGCGAAAGGCCCGGCAAGGTCTACCGGATGGTCGGCAAGAAGCTGAATGAAGTCGACTCCCTGGTCGCCGGCGACATCGGGGTGATCGCCAAGAGCGGCATCACCGCGACCAATACCTCCCTGGTGGAGGGGGGCGACGGATCGCTGGTCTTCAAGCCGATCGCGTTCCCCCAGCCGATCTATGCGCTGGCGATCTCCTCCGATGACAAGAAGGCTGAAGTGAAGATGAATGAAGCGTTGAACAGGATCGCCGAGGAGGACCTCACCTTCACGATCGGGTTCAACGAGGAGACGAAGGAGAACGTCGTCGCCGGCCAGGGCGAGCTGCACCTGAACATGATCCTCGACCGGGTGCGCGACCGCCAGAAGGTCACGATCAACACGAAGCTGCCGAAGGTCGCCTATCGGGAGACGATCAGCAAGACGAGCCCGATCTGCGAGTACACCCACAAGAAGCAGAGCGGCGGTCACGGCCAGTACGCCCGGGTGCTCATCGACATCAAGCCGCTGGAGCGGGGCGAATACTACTCCTTCGAGAACGTCATCAAGGGCGGAGCGGTCTCCAAGGGATACATCCCCGGAATCGAGAAGGGCCTTCACGAGCAGATGGAGGAGGGCTTCCTCGCCGGGTATCCGATGATGGACATCGGCATCACCCTCCACGACGGGAAGGAACACCCGGTCGACTCGAGCGAGATGGCGTTCAAGCTCGCCGCCAAGGGGGCGATGAAGCTCGCCTTGGAGAAGGCGGGGGCGACCCTGCTCGAACCGATCGTTTCCTTGTCGGTCTTCATCGACGAGGAGTATCTCGGAGACATCCTCTCCGACCTCTCCGGCAAACGCGGCCGGGTGCTCGGACAGGAGGATATCGGTCACCTGATTCTCGTGAAGGCTTTGGTGCCGCAGAGCGAACTGCTCAACTATGCGATCGACCTGAAGTCCATGACCAGCGGGACCGGAAGTTTTGAAATGGAGTTTGACCACTACGAGCCGCTTTCCGGCAAGTTGGCAGACGATGTGATCCGCGCCTACAAGGAGTCCCAGGAGGAGGCGTAGGGATCGGGAAACCGGGACAATCAGAAGCATACTACATTTCTGATTGCATGAGAGTCAATTTGTAGGACTTGGGAGGGGTTCGCCCCTCCCTTTTCTCATAGCTTCTCGACCCACACTTCGTTGATCGGGTGCTCCTTCGCGACCCCCTTCCGCTCGAAGGAGGTCTCCAGACGCCAGGGAATCGGGGGGGCGAATCCCCGGTGGGGGTTCTTCAGCCCGGGGATGGAATCGAACACATCGAGCATCTGCTCGGCGTACTCCTGCCAATCGGTGACGCAGTAGATATACCCGCCTTTGACAAGCTTCCGGGCCAGCAGCTCGGCGAACGGCTTTTGGATGAGCCGGCGCTTGACGTGGCGCTTCTTGGGCCAGGGATCGGGGAAGAAGATGTGGAATCCGGCGATCGAGCCGTCGACGATCATATGCTTCAGCACCTCGACGGCGTCGAAGCGCATGATTCTGATGTTGTCCAGATCTTCCTTCCCCACGATGTTCAGCAGCTTGGCGATCCCCGTGAGGAAGACTTCCAGACCGAGGTAGTTGTATCCGCCGCGCGTCCTGGCGATGTGGGCGGTCGCGGCCCCCATCCCGAACCCGATCTCGACCACCACCGGCTTGTCGTTTCCGAAGAGGGCGGGAAGATCGAGGGGCTCATCCTTGAAGGAAAGTCCGTAGCGGGGCCAGTACCGCTCGATCGCCCGCGCCTCCCGCTCCTTCAGACCGGCGGTTCTGAGCACATAGCTCTTGATCGTCCGGTCGCTTCCGATTTCCCGGGTGTCGACCGTCTTCAGCTCGGGAAAATCCCTGAAGATCCTTTCATTCATCCAAGCACCTCTTATAAAAGCCGCTCCAGGTGTTCCAGAAGGAAGAGCGCCTTGTCCTTCAGGCTCACCGCCTCCACCTCGATGTACATGATGTTCAGTACGTTCCGATCGAGCCGCACCTTCCTGTTGGAGAGGGCGATCAGGTTCATCACCTTCTCGATGTTCAGATCGGCGACCCTCCCGAATTCGATCCGGACGACCCCTTTGCGGTCGCTCAGCGTGGTGATCGAAAGCTTCCGACACAGGATCTTGATCCGGGCGATGTAGAGGAGGTTCTCCACCTCTTCCGGCATCGCCCCGTACCGGTCGGCCAACTCGGTCCGCAAGGCGTCGAGCTGTTCGTCGTTCTGGATGGAGGAGATCTTCCGGTAGACCTCGAACTTCACGCTCGGGGCCTTGATGTAGGAATCGGGGATGAAGCCGGTGTAGTCGAGCTCCAGAAGGACCTGCCGATCCTCCTCCTTCTCCCCTTCCTCCCGGAGGGTCCGGATCGCTTCATCGAGAATCCGGATGTACATGTCCAGCCCGACCGAGGCGACCTGCCCGCTCTGCTGTCGCCCCAGGAGGTTCCCCGTTCCCCGCATCTCCATGTCCTTCAGGGCGATCTTGAACCCGCTGCCCAGCTCGGTCAGTTCGCTGATGATCCTCAGCCGTTTGACCGCCAGCTCGTTGAGCGAGCTCTCCGGCGGATAGAGGAGGTACGCATACCCCTGGCGGTCGCTCCGGCCCACCCGGCCCCTAAGCTGATAGAGCTGGGCGAGCCCGTAGCGATCCGCCCGGTCGATGATGATCGTGTTGACGTTGGGGATGTCGATTCCGTTCTCGATGATCGTGGTGGAGACCAGCACCTGGATCCCCTGGTGGATGAAGCGGCGCATCCGGTCCTCCAGGGCGACGGGCTCCATCTGGCCGTGGGCGATCTCGATGACCGCCTCGGGAACCAGCTCACGCAGGCGGTCGGCGACCCGGGGAAGGGATTCGACCCGGTTGTGGAGGTAGAACACCTGCCCGTCCCGCTCCAGCTCCCGTCGGATCGCCTTGACGACCAGGTATTCGTCATACCCGTCGATGAACGTCTCGACCGCCCGGCGCTCGATCGGCGGGGTCGCCAGCAGGGACATGTCCCGGATCTTCAAGAGCGACATGTAGAGGGTCCGGGGGATCGGGGTCGCCGAAAGGGAGAGCGAATCGATGTTGGTCCGAAGCGTTTTGATCCGCTCCTTGTCCTTCACCCCGAAGCGCTGCTCCTCGTCTATGACCAGAAGACCGAGATCGTGATAGAGCAGGTCCTTCTGCAGGATCCGATGGGTTCCGAAGAGGACATCCACCTTTCCCTCGGCGACCTCGACGAGGATCTGTTTCTGCCGTTTCGGCGGCACGATCCGCGACAGCAGGGCGCTTCGGACGGGAAACTCCCCCACCCGCTTGAGGAAGGTGCGGTAGTGCTGCTCGGCCAGGATCGTCGTCGGAGCGAGGAAGGCGACCTGCTTGCCGTCCATCACCGCCTTGAACGCGGCTCGGAAGGCGATCTCCGTCTTCCCGTAGCCGACGTCCCCGCAGACCAGGCGGTCCATGACCACCGGCTTCTCCATGTCCTCCTTGATCTCCTCGATGCATTGAAGCTGATCCGCCGTCTCGTCGAAGGCGAAGGAGGCTTCGAACTGAAGCTGCCAGTCGGTATCCTTGCTGAACGCGTAGCCCACCGAGTTCAACCGCTTCGCATAGAGGCTGATGAGGTGCTTCGCCAGATCCTCGGCGTTCTTCCGGGCTCTGGCCTTTTTCGTCTCCCACCCCATCCCGGCAAGCTTGTCCAATCGAGGGGGCGAGCCGTCGCTGCCGATGTAGCGCTGGATCAGGTTCGCCTGCTCGATCGGGACATAGAGGTTCTCACTGTCCGCATAGACGATCTTGATGAAGTCCCGTTCCCGGTCGAAGGAGGAGACCCGGTCGATCTTCTCGAAGCGCCCGATCCCGTAGTTCACATGGACCACGTAATCCCCTTCGTTCAGGTCGACGAAGGAGTCCAGGGGGGATGTCCTGGTGTGCCGCAGCGTCTTGACCACTTCGCGCCTTCGTCCGAAGATCTCATGCTCGCAGATCGCGAGCACCTTGAGCGCGGGGATTCCGAACCCCCCGGAAAGCTCCCGCTCTTCAAACGCCAGACCTTCGATGGAGGAGAGCATCTGCGTAAGGCGCTGCTTCTGAAGGGTGTTGGAAGCGAAGATCGTCGGCTTCCACCCGCCTTTCAGGAGAGCCTTCAGGTCATCCTTCAGGAGGGTGAAGTTACCGAAGTACGAGCGGGGGCCTTCGAAGTCGAAGCGATGGTTGCCCCCGGATCGCCGGGAGATGTCACAGATGATCACCGCGGGGTTCTTTTCGACGAAGGCGGGATAGTCCAGAAGGAGCTCATCCGGCTTGGGAATCTCCCGGTCGGTCCGGAACGCGGTGCGGTAGAGGCTCTTTGCCTCGCTCTGCAGGCTTTTATAGGAGGTGAGCAGGCGCTCATCCCCGATGAACGCCAGCGCATCGCCCTTTCCAAGGTATTCCGTGATCGAGGCGTATTCGAGAATCCCTCCCTCCCGGAGAATGTTGATCGCGACGCTTCCCACCGTCTCGACCGTCTCCTGGGTGATCGGGTCGAATGCGGAAATCCGGCCGATCCTGTCCCAGTCGGCGTAGATCCGATAGGGTCTCGTCCCTTCGAAGGGGAAGATGTCCAGCACTTCGCCCCGGACGGAGAACTGCCCCATCGCCGTGGTGGAGGGCACCTGCAGGTAGGAGCCTTCGGCGAGCCGGATCGCGATCGCGACCGGGTCGAACGCCTCTCCCCGCTTCAGTTCGAGCTCCGAGCGCTTCAGCGCCTGAGGGGTGACCAGAGGTGACACGAAGGCCCTGAGGGTGGTGACGACCATCCCATGCTTCAAGGAAAGGATTTCGCTGAGCCGGTTCGCCTGCTCATACTCGACGTTGTCGATCTCCTTTTCCGCATACAGGGTCCGTCCCGTCGAAGGCAGATAGTGGATCTTCATATCCTGCCCGGTCCGCTTGACCAGGTCTCCGCTCTTGGGATCCAACGCCAGACCCAGATCCAGCAACACGGTACGGGCGACTTCTTCGGTGGGGG
>JAAZJI010000131.1 GCA_012800465.1 Spirochaetales bacterium | reverse complement strand
TGGGTGGTGGAGATGCTCGCATGACCAAGCAGCTCCTGGACCACTCTGATGTCCGCACCCCGGTCGAGGAGATGGGTGGCGAAGCTGTGCCTGAGGACGTGGGGAGTGAACTCCTTCTGCCATCCCATCTTCTTCCGATACGTGGCAAAGATACTGCCGATTGTCGAGAACGGCAACCGGTTTCCCGATGATGAGCAGAACACGTACGGAGACTCGCATCGGCTCCGTTTCACCGGCAGATACTCCTCGATCCTCTTTAGGACTTGCCGGCCGAAGAAGACGAAGCGCTGCTTGTTTCCTTTTCCGACGATCAGGATCCTCCGCCTGTCGAGGTCCAGATCCTCCTCCCGGATCGAGACCGCCTCCCCGATCCGGCAGCCGGTGTCGTAGAGGAGCGCGAAGAGCAAAAGATCCCGCATCGATTCGGCGTCGGAGGGCTCGAGGGCGAGCAGAGCCCGGACCTCATCCCGGGTGAGGATCGTCGGAAGTCGGTTCTTCGCCTTCTTCTGGAGAATGAGGGAAAAGGGGTTGACGACCACCAGCTCCTGCTTCAGTAGATGGTCGTAGAAGGTCCGGGCGCTGCTGATCATCCGATTCACGCTCGCCTCCGCAAGGCCGCGGGTCCTGCTGAGGTGCTTCACGTAGAGCCAGCCGTCCTCAAGGGCGGCTTCTTCCGGGGCGACCCCCTGCTCGCGCCAAAAGGCGAGCAGCTCCTTCAGGTCGCGCCGATATGCGATGATCGTGTTCGCGCTGAGGTTGCCGACGGTCGAAAGATACTCGAGATGGTGTTCGATCAGCTGTTCATCGTTCATCGGATCCACTATACCATACCCTCCTCTCGGAGGTCATCACCGCCGAACAGCGGAGCACCGCTCAGATACAGAGACCGCGACCCCTCCCGGAGGAAGCCGGCTCCGATCCCGCCGGGGTGGACGAACACCTCCTTCCCCAGGTCCAGGGCGCACCCGGCGACGTGGAGCGCCCCGCTTTTTTCGGGGGCCTGGCCGATGATGACCGAGTCGCTCAGGGCGGCGGTCAGGACGTTCCGGGAAAGGCAGCTTTGGCGGGAGACCTCCTCATAGGGAAGAAACGGGGAGACCAGCCGCTCGCCCCGAAGCGACCGGTCGCCTTTGATCCGCTTCGTTCCCAGGCCGCAATCACAGAGGACGAAACATCGCCCGCTTGCGCTCCGGGCCCCGAGCCGGGCCCATCGGTCGAACCCGTGACTGTTGGAGAGGAGGAGGGTGAACCCCTTCTCCGCAAGCGCCTTCCCAAGGGCGTACGCCGCCTGAAGCCCCTCGCAGTCGGCCCGCCTGCTGCCGGCCAGGGCGATGACCCGCTCGTCCTTCGTCGGCAGACCATGTGAATAGGAGAGCAGAAACGGAGGGTTCTCAAGATCCCGGAGGGCCACGGGGTATCCGCTCATCCCATGGAAGACGATCTTGTTTCCGGGACGGGAATAGAACCGCAGAAGCGGCCGGACCGGAACCGATGGAACGACGGGCTCCCCGCCTGAGGCCAGGCGCCGCTTCTCCTCGGTCGGAAGGTTCAGCGTGGCGACCGCCAGCAATCTCGAGAGTCTCATACCCGATATGGGCGACTCCCTTCCGATTCGCTTCAATCGGGATGGAACTCCTCCCAGGCCCGCTGGAGGGTGGAGGCGTCCACATGGGTATAGATCTGGGTCGTCTGGATGTCGCTGTGCCCGAGCAGCTCCTGGACGGAGCGCAGATCCGCTCCGCCTTCGAGCAGATGGGTCGCGAAGCTGTGCCGCAGGGTGTGGACGCTCATATCCAGACCCGCCAGGGCGACATACTCGTCGAAGCGCTTGCTGATCGCCTGCCGGGTCAGGCGCTGTCCCCGGCGACCGAGGAAAAGCGCCCGGCAGGGCCTCGCGCTGCTGAAGAGATGGGGCCGCGTCTCTTCAAGATACTGCTCAAGCGACGCCTGGGCCACCTCGCCGACGGGAATCAGCCGCATCTTGTCGCGCTTGCCGATGACCCGGAGCATCCTGTCCTGATAGTCCCCGACATCGATCGCCGCCGCTTCGCTGATCCTGAGCCCGCAGGAGTAGATCACTTCAAAGAGGGTCCTGTCCCTGATTCCCAGATGGTCGGAGGTGTTGATGACCGAAAGGAGGTGTTCGATCTGGGCGGAGGAGGCCACGCGCGGGAGGGAGTCCTCCCGCTTCGGGGTCCTGATCAGCGAAAGCGGATTGTCCCCTCGGATCTTCCGCACCTGAAGAAAGGTGAAGAAGGACCGGAGGGCGCTCTGCGTCTTGGCGATGCTGCGGGAAGACAGGAAGCGCTTCTCGCCGGAAGCGATGATGAACTCCTCGACCTCTCGGGCTTTCACGGTCTCGGGATGCTCGAACCGTTCCAAAAGAAGGCCCACCTCGAAGAGGTAGACCTCGATCGTCGCGTCGCCGAGCCGTCTCTGAAGGGCGAGGTAGTGCTCATACTCCTCCAGGAGCAACGAGGCCGCCCCCTTACCGCTTCTCCTCATCCTGTCCCCGGCTATACCGCAGAACGGTCGGAATCGTATAGTCGCCGCTGTTGGCCGAGGTGCCCCTCCCCAGCTTTCGCTGCAGATCCTCCCAGCGGTCCACTTCGATCGAAGGCGGTTCGGAGGGTTCGTGCTCCCGCTCCTGCTGGGTCTGCGGAGTCGAGAAGCGGCGTTTGATCATCTCCATGTCGGGGCTCTCCACGCCGACCTGCTCGGTCTTCCGCTCGAAGCCCGTGGCGACCACGGTGACTTTGATCTGCTCGCCGAGCTCGGGGTTGTACGCCTGGCCGGCGATGATCAGCGCATCGTCGGCGCTGTTCTCGGTGACCAGCTCGACGACATCCTGATACTCCTGCAGGGTGAGGCTGTCGCCACCGGAGAGGTTCACCAGCACGCTCTTCGCCCCGTCGATCGAGGCGCTCTCCAGCAAGGGGTTGCTGATCGCCTGGCGGGCGGCGTCGACCGCCCGGTTGGCTCCTTCGCCGAAGCCGATCCCCATCAGCGCGTCCCCCTTGCCCTTCATCACCGTCCGCACGTCGGCGAAGTCGATGTTGATCTCCCCCGGTTCGGTGATCAGCTCGCTGATCCCCTGCACGCCCATGTAGAGGACCTCGTCCGCCATCAGGAACGCCTGCTTGATCGGGGTGTTGTTCTCCACCACCCGCAGCAGGTACTGGTTGGGAATGATGATGAGGGTGTCGACGTGGTCCCGCAGCTTCTCGATCCCCGCCTGGGCGAGGGTGAGTTTCTTTTTCCCTTCAAACGCGAAAGGCGTGGTAACCACCGCGACGGTGAGGATGTTCATGCTCTTGGAAAGCTCGGCGACGATCGGAGCGGCTCCCGTTCCCGTGCCCCCGCCCATCCCGGCGGTGATGAAGACCATGTCCGCATCTTCGATCTCCCGCCGGATCTCCTCCTTCGATTCCTGAGCCGCCTTTTCGCCGATTTCAGGAATTCCGCCGGCCCCGAGTCCCCCGGTGAGCTCCTTTCCGATGGGAAGACGGATATGGGCATTCGACCGCTGGAGAGCCTGCACATCCGTGTTCATCGCGACGAACTGCACCTTCTTCAACCCGCTGGCGATCATCCGGTTCACGGCGTTTCCGCCCGCGCCCCCGATCCCCAGCACCTTGATCACCGTGGCACTGGTCTGCTCCGATCCGATAATATCCTCTACTTCAAACATTCCGAAATCCATATCTCTTCCCTCTTAGAACAAAGTCCTGAAAAATCCCTTCAATTTCGAGGCGGGTCCCTGGGACCGCCCCTTGCGACCCACCTTCCCGGTCGGCTGATTTTCCCGAAGCCGGCGCGCTTCACTCTTCAGCAAGCCCAGTACGGTCGTATAATGCGGGTTGATGTAGCTTCGGTCCAGCCCCCCGATCGCCTCGGGGAACCCGAGCCGGGCGGGCATCCGGAAGAGCTCGCTCGCCAAGTCCGTCACCCCGCTTAAGAGCGCTCCGCCGCCGACCAGCACGATCCCTCCGCCGAAGCCGGAACGATCGTGCTCCTTGCCGAACGCATCGAGCAGAAGGGAGAAGATCTCCGCCATCCTCGGTTCGATGATCCGGCTCAATTCCCGCTTGGGCATCTTGATCGCCGGCATCCCCCCCACTTGCGGGATGATGATCATCTCCTCGTTCGACACGGATGGGACGTAGGAGTGGCCGCTTTCCCGCTTGATCTGCTCGGCGGTCGCCCGGGTCTTGTTCAGGATGTAGGCGATGTCGTTCGTCACATCGTCACCGCCGAGGTTCACCCCTCCGGTGAAGATCGGCGCACCGCTGCGGTAGGCGATCATGTCGGTGGTGCCGCTGCCGATGTTGATCAGGATCGTGCCCATCTCCTTCTCCTCGGTGGAGAGGACCACCTCCGCATCCGCCAGGCTCTGGAGGACGACCCGGGAGACGTTGAGTCCGCTGCGCTGGATGCACTTGCGCTGGTTCTGGCTGATCGCGCTGGAGGCGGTGACGATCAGCACCCGGCTTTCAAGGCGGTGTCCGAGCATGTCGATCGGATCCTTTATCCCGCTCTGTCCGTCGATCTGGAAATCCTGGACGAGGGTGTGGAGGATCTCCCGGTCCTGTGGCAGCTCGAAGGCCCGGGCGACCTCCAGACTCCGGAAGATGTCCCCCCGCTTGATTTCCTGCTCGGGGCTGCTGATACCCACGACGCCGGTG
>JAAZJI010000130.1 GCA_012800465.1 Spirochaetales bacterium | reverse complement strand
ACGACGGCGAAGTTCACCAGATCCCCGATCGTGATGCCGCTCGTCTCCTCATCCTCTTTGAATGCCGCCCGCAGCGCCTTCAAGGCCCGGGCGTCCGCCCACCCGTGGAGACTCAGCTGGCTGGTCGTCTGGAGGTACTCCACCATCCGGCGGGCGATCACCTTCCGGATTCCGCGGACGGGTTGGTCGGTGTGGGCATCAAGATCAATAACCACTCGCTCAGGAGTTTTGCTCAAATCACGGGCAAGCACCCGGCCGCCCATTCCGCTGCCGACCGAGGGGGGAACGACCCCTTCCCTGAGCGCCTGCGCCTTCGCCGCCGGAGACAGGGGAGCGCCTGCAAGCGCCCGGATGTCCTTCTCGACGATCCGGCCTTTCGGTCCGGTCGGGGTCGCCGCGCCGAGGGGGATCCCCAGCTGCTCGCTGAGCATGCGGGCCCGGGGGCTCGAACCGCCGACGACAGGTACACCGCTCACCGGCGGCGCACTCACCTTCTTCGGCTCTTCCTTTACGGTTTCAGGCTCTTCAACCTGAACGCTTTTCTCTTCTTCCTGCTTCTTGGGTCGTTGAATCTCGAACGATTCGCCTTCCTCGCCGACGATGAGAATCGGCTCCATGACGGGGACATCGTCGCCCTCCTCCCAGAGCCGGGCGAGGACCACTCCCGCGGCGGTGGATTCGACGTCGATCGTCGACTTGTCGGTCTCCGCCGAGAGAAGGACGTCTCCGAGTGCGACCGTGTCGCCGACGTCGACGTTCCATTCCACGATGATGCACGATTCCACGGTGTTGCCTTGTTTGGGCATCAGTACCTGTTCAGCCATCCGTTTGCTCCTATTGTACGATCAGGACCTCGACGCCGAGGGTTTCGAGTTCGGTGACGAGGTCTTGGGGAAATCCGCTGTCGGTGACGATCGTATCGATGTCGCCGACCGGCATGATTCTTACGAAGCCCCGGTTGCCGACCTTCGACGAGTCGACGCACAGGACCCGCCGGGTCGCTTGCGCGCACATCCGTTGGACCACCTGGGCGTTCTCGACCAGGCTCGTGGTAAGCCCGTGGGCAAGGGTGAGTCCGTCCGTTCCGAAGAAGGTCGTCTGGACGTGATAACTTTCGATATGGGTGATCGCGGCGGGCCCGACGAGGGCTTCCGCTTCGGGGCGGTACTCGCCGCCCACCAAGGTGATGTTCAGATGATTGTTCGCCCGGCCGTACGGCAACAACAGCGTGGAGTTGGTAACGACCTTGATCGATTGCTTTCCGAAGAAGAAGCGGGGGATCAGGGAGCAGGTCGACCCGTTGGTGATCATGATCGAATCGCCGTCCTTCACCAGCTTCGCCGCCGCTTTCGCGATCGCTTCCTTGATCTTGGTGTGGGAATCGTTCCGCATCCCAACCTGGGGAGTGGTCGCCACCACCGCTTTCCCGTGGCTTCGGACGATCAGGCCTTTCGTGTCCAGGCTCCTCAAGTCGGAACGGATGGTAACGGCCGAGACCCCCAGCTCCTCGGCGAGCCTGGTCACAGGGTATTCCCTACCGCTTCTGAGCAACGTGAGAATCTCTTCTTCCCTCGGACTCAAGCCGAACACCTTTCGCTCCTTATTTCTTTTAACTTTCGGAACGCTTTCGATTCTATATCACATTGGAATATTATGCAATAGGAAACCCCAAATATTTTCTT
>JAAZJI010000129.1 GCA_012800465.1 Spirochaetales bacterium | reverse complement strand
CGACCTGATGTTCATCACGCCGTTCAACACCTTCAAGGATCATGAGCTGCCGACCGACCCGCTCGCCAAGGAAGTCATCCGCTGGATGAACAAAGACGGCGTGACCAGCATGCCGTGGGCGTTCAGCGTCATTCCCAGCGGCCAGTGGAAGACCGATTTCGGTGCCGATCTCGGCTTGTACATCAATGGCCAGCTGAGCTGGGGCGAGGTCGCCAAGCGTGCCGTCGCTTCCTGGAAGGCCGAATACGATCTTACCAAATAACTTCTCACAGGTGCATTGGGGCCGTTTCCGAACGGCCCCTCTGTGCATAAGGACATTTCAATGGATAAGACCTTGCGACGATGGGCGCCCCTTTTCGTAGTGCCCGCCCTCATCTGTTTCATCATCGCGTTTCTGGTACCGATGATCATGGGACTCGTCCTCTCATTCTTCAAGTTTTCGACCGTCACCGACGGGGTGTTCGTCGGATGGAGCAACTACAAGCGGATCTTCACCGACATGGATTTCATCTCCTCGCTCTGGATGAACGTCCGATTCACCATCGTCACCGTGTTCACGATCAACATCTTCGCCTTCTTCCTCGCCCTCCTGCTCACCCGGGGGGTCAAAGGGACGAACGTCTACCGGACGATCTTCTTCATGCCGAATCTCATCGGAGGAATCGTCCTGGGGTGGATCTGGCTGCTCATCATCAACGGGATTCTGCTACCGAAGGGGGTGACGATCATCAGCGACCCGAAATACGGGTTCTGGGGACTCGTCGCCTTGGCGAACTGGCAGAACATCGGGTACATGATGGTCATCTACATCGCCGGAATCCAGACGATCAACCGCGACCTGATCGAAGCGGCCCAGATCGACGGGGCGAACAGCTGGATCCGCCTCAAGAGCGTCATCCTTCCCTCGGTGATGCCGGCGATCACGATCTGCACCTTCCTCACCCTGACCAGCGGGTTCAAGATCTTCGACCAGAACCTCGCCCTGACCGCGGGCAATCCCGCCCGGAAGACGGAGATGCTCGCCCTCAACATCTACAACACCTTCTACACCCGGACCAACTTCGAGGGGGTGGGGCAGGCCAAGGCGGTCCTCTTCACGATCCTCGTGGCGGTCATCGCCCTGACCCAGCTCGCCGCGACGCGACAGAAGGAGGTGGAGGCATGAGCATCAGGACACGAACCAACTATCTTCACATCGCGATCTCGATTCTCCTGGCCCTTCTGGCGATCCTCTTCGTCGCCCCGATCCTCATCGTCTTCATGAACTCGTTCAAGTCGAAGCTCTTCATCTCCAGCGAGCCCTTCGCCTTCCCAACCGCCGAGACGTTCACCGGGTATGCGAACTACGTCGAAGGGGCGAAGAAGATCAACTTCTTCAAGGCGTTCGGGTATTCGCTCTTCATCACCACCTTCAGCGTGGCCGCGGTGGTTGCCACCACAAGCATGCTCGCCTGGTACATCACCAGGGTGAAATCGCTCTTCACGACCTTCATCTACTATCTTCTGGTCTTCTCGATGATCGTTCCTTTCCAGATGGTGATGTTCACGATGAGCAAGATCGCGAACATGCTCCACCTGGACAATCCGGTCGGCGTCATCGTCCTCTATGTGGGGTTCGGAGCGGGACTTGGATCCTTCATGTTCAGCGGATTCATCAAGACGATTCCGTTAAGCCTGGAGGAGGCCGCCCTCATCGACGGGGCGACTCCGCCCCAGACCTTCTTCCAGGTCGTGCTTCCGATGCTGAAGCCCACTGCGATCACGATCGCGATCCTCAACGCGATGTGGATCTGGAACGACTACCTCCTTCCGTACCTGACGATTGGAACGGAGTACAAGACGATCCCGGTGGCGATCCAGTACCTGAGGGGCGGGTATGGAGCCGTGGACATGGGGGCGATGATGGCGATGCTCGTCCTGGCGATGCTGCCGATCATCATCTTCTATCTCTTCACCCAGCGCTACATCATTGAAGGAGTCGTTGCAGGAGCGGTGAAGGGCTAATCCCCCCGTCTTGGAATGAAAAGCCCCTCCGAAGAGGGGTCTTTTCACAGAGTCACCTATCTTCCCTTTCTTCTTCAACGACAAGGGTATTCTTCCGCTTGGTTCGAACCGCATCGGTCAGAAGATATTCGATCTGACCGTTGATCGATCTGAACTCGTCTTCGGCCCAGCGGGCGAGCTCCTTCCAAAGCTCGCCGTTGAGTCTTAATAATACCTGTTTCCGTTCCTGTTCTTTCATCACTAGTAAATAGAACCCGTATTGACCACCGGCTGGGTGTCTCGATTAGAGGAAAGGACGACCATCAGGTTGCTGACCATCGAAGCCTTCCGCTCTTCATCAAGGTCTACGACGCCTTTGGCGTTGAGCTGCTCCAATGCCATCTCGACCATGCCGACCGCGCCCTCGACGATCTTCTTCCGCGCTGCGATGATCGCCGTGGCCTGCTGGCGCTGGAGCATCGCCGCGGCGATCTCCGGAGCGTAGGAAAGGTGGGTGATCCGGGTCTCGATGATCTCGAGTCCGGCGACTTCGACCTTCTTCTGAAGCTCCTTCTTCAAGTCCTCGGCGACTTCGTTCGCCGAGCCGCGAAGCGACATCTCGTCCTCCTCGCTGTCGTAGGGATAGCGACGGACCGCATCGCGAAGCGCAGCATCGGTCTGGATCGAAAGATACTCGATGTAGTTGTCGACATTGAAGACCGCTTTCGCGGTGTCGACCACCTTCCAGATCACCACGACGCCGATGATGATCGGATTTCCCAAGCTGTCGTTGATCTTCTGCTTGTCGTTGTTCAACGTCAACGCCTTGAGGCTGATCTTCTTCTTCGAAAGCTTGAAGTCGACGCTCATTCCCTGTGGGGACACCACAATCTGTTCTTTTTTCTTTTCCCTCGTCGCACCCGTGGAAGGATTCGTCCCGGCGGTTGGGTTGAACCCGACGCAGAACGGATTGACGAAGAAGAAGCCATCCTGCTTGAGAGTTCCATAATACCGGCCGAAGAGAGTGAGCACGAGCGCCTCGTTCTTCGTCAGCACTTTCAGCCCCACATACAGGATCGGGCCGATGATGAACGCGTAGAGTGCACTGACGACCGTCAGGACGATCGGAATCAACGTGGACTGCATTGAAGCTCCAAACACCAATGATGCGACGAACACCCCGATGGCGATGAGAATCGCAAGGGTGTTCACGATGAGGACGACCAGTCCGT
>JAAZJI010000128.1 GCA_012800465.1 Spirochaetales bacterium | reverse complement strand
CTCTTGTAGAGAAGGGTTATATCAGGCGAGTCGGCTCTAAACAGAATCCGGTATGGGAAGTGTTGAAATAAGGTTAAAAATAAAAATTAGAAATTGTAGGGGCGATAAATTATAAAAATTTTATGTATTGGCGACAGCTTAACTTATGGAAATGTAGGTTATTCGTATATACCTTTTCTCCATAAAAATCTAAAAACGATAAATAAAGGTTTAAACGGAGATACTCTGTATGGAGTAAGTAATCGTTTGAAAAGTTCACCGGATGGGAATGAATGAACGACACGTACTCAAGCTCATCATCTAGGCGGAGGAGCGCCACAAGCGCATCCTGACTGAACTGCCGGACCTGGTCGTCCGACCCCACCGCTTTCCAATCAGGAGGCGGTGGCATCCTTTTTCAAAAACGCATTCAGCCAATACTCCCCTTTCCGATGATTCCTCGCATCCTCGGTGACGACCAGCTCATCGATGATGAAGGAGGTTTCATGTCGGATGAACAGCCGGAACGCTTCCGGAGTGAAGGAGGTGTAGAGCAGTCCTTCTTTCATGAAGCTTTCCCCCGCCTTGAAGGAAGCATACAGGATTCCCTGTTCCTTCAGTGCTTGATGGAGCAGGGAAAAAACGGTCGGTAGCTCATCGCAGGCCAGATGTAACAACGAAGCGGAAGCCCAGATCCCATCGTACTCGTCACATTCGCTCATCTCATGGAAGGTGCGGTGTTCGATGGGAAGATCCGTCCACTCGGAGGCCAATCGAACGAGTTCCTTCGAGGCGTCGAACGCCGTCACCCGGTATCCCTTCCCATGAAAATGGAGGGCGTCCCGGCCCGATCCGCACCCGGCGTCCAATATCGCTCCCCCGATGGGAATCGATCGAAGAAACCGGCTTGTGAAGCGGCTCATATCAAGATTTCTGGTCTCTTCGATGTACGAGGCGGCGTTTCTTTCGTAGTAGTCGCTCATCCGATATAGATATCCTCCGGCGCTCACCGGAGGATTGATCGATCTTCCTGTCTACAGCAGGCTCTTCGCCGCTTCGACCACCTTTTCGACGGTGATGCCGAAGTGTTCATACAGCTGATCGGCCGGACCGGATTCCCCGAAGGAGCGCATCCCGACGATCTTCCCGTCCAGACCGACGTACTTGTACCAATAGTCCGCCCAGCCGGCTTCGACGGCGACCCGGGCTTTGATCCCCTTGGGTAGGACACCTTCCCTGTAGGCGGCGTCCTGAGCCTCGAAGAGTTCCGGCGAGGGCATCGAGACGACCCTGACGGAGATCTTCTCCTCTTCCAGAACCTTGGCCGCCTTGACGGCCAGCTCAACCTCGCTGCCGGTGCCGATGAGGATGACACTCGGGCTGTCGTCGGTCTCATGGAGGATGTACCCGCCCTTTTCGATCAGGGAGAGCTGTTCTTCCGTCCGCTTCCGGGGAGTCAGATTCTGCCTCGAAAGAAGCAGGGCGGTCGGTCCGTCGGCGCGTTTGATCGCCATCTTCCAGGCGACCCCCGTCTCGACGAGGTCGCACGGCCGCCAGGTGACCATGTTGGGGGTCATCCTGAGGTTCGCCATCTGCTCAACCGGCTGGTGGGTCGGCCCGTCTTCCCCAAGCCCGATCGAATCGTGGGTGAACACCCCGATCGTGCGGATCTTCATCAGCGCCGCCATCCGGATCGCGTTGCGGGCGTACTCCATGAACATCAGGAACGTTCCGCCATAGGGAATGAAACCGCCATGGAGGGAGAGCCCGTTCAGGATCGCCATCATGCCGAACTCGCGGACCCCGAAGCGCAGGTACATCCCTTTTCCGGTCTCGGAATCGAAGTCCTCGACTCCCTTCCAGGCGGTGAGGTTGGAGGGGGAAAGGTCCGCCGATCCGCCGATCAGCTCGCCAAGAAGATTCCCCAGGACATCCAGACTCATCTGGCTCGCCTTGCGGCTGGCGACCTTCACATCCTCGCTTTGCCACTTCCTGATCGCATCATCAAAGCTCTTCTCCCAATCCTTTGGAAGCTCACCTGCCAGGCGCCGCTTCAGCTCCGCCGCTTCGGCGGGATACGCCTTCTCATAGGAAGCGAAGACGGCGTTCCATTCCTCTTCATCCTTCGCTCCCCGGGCGCTCTGGTCCCACGCCTTGTAGATCTCTTCGGGTACGAAGAACGGCTCATCATGCTTCCAGCCCAGGTTCTTGCGGGTCAGAGCGACTTCTTCGGTCCCCAGCGGAGCGCCATGGCTGCCAGCGGTGTTCGCCTTGTTCGGAGAGCCGAATCCGATCGTGGTCCGGCACATCAAGAGCGACGGCTTGTCCTTGATCGACTGGGCACCGACGATCGCCTTGGAGACGGAATCGATGTCGTGCCCGTCGATATCTCGGATCACGTGCCATCCATACGCCTCGAAGCGCTTGGCGGTATCATCTTTGAACCAGTGCTCGACTTCGCCGTCGATCGAGATCCCGTTGTCATCATACAGGACGATGAGTTTTCCGAGTTTCCATACCCCGGCCAGGGAGGCGGCCTCGTGGCTGATTCCTTCCATCAGACACCCGTCCCCCAGGAAGACGTATGTGTAGTGGTCGATCACCTTGTGCCCTTCCCTGTTGAATCGGGCGGCAAGGCTCTTCTCGGCGAGCGCCATTCCGACCGCGTTGGCGAACCCCTGGCCGAGCGGTCCGGTGGTCGTCTCGACTCCGGGCAGATACCCATACTCGGGGTGGCCGGCGGTCCTGCTGTGCAGCTGTCTGAAATCCTTCAGGTCGTCAAGGGAGACATCGTACCCGCTCAGATGGAGCAGGGAATAGAGCAGCATCGAAGCGTGTCCGTTGGAGAGGACGAAGCGGTCGCGGTTCGCCCACTGCGGGTTCTTCGGGTTGTGCTTCATCACTCGCCGGAAGAGGACCTCCGCCATCTCCGCCATTCCCATGGGAGCTCCCGGGTGACCGGAGTTCGCTTTCTGCACCCCATCCATGCTCAAGATCCGAATTGCATTTGCAAGCTGTTTTACGTCCATCATATCCTCCATATATGGTTCAACATTGAAAAGACACCCTCCTTCTCCAGGGCGTCAAAAGATCAGATCGAATAGGTCGCGATCAGGGCAACGCGCTTGAAGCGCAACCGGTCGACGACCCGGTTCCGGACATCGGGCTGCGCCTTGAAGTTGGTGAATTGGATCGCCATCAGGAGCGAAAGGTCGTCGACGACCGGAAACGGGCTGTTGACCAGGATCGAAGCGTCAACCAGGCCTCCGTGCTTCCGGTTGAACGCGTCGAAGACGTAGTGTTGGACCTGAAGCCCGACCAGATTCACCCACTCGAGCGGCAGCTTGTAGCCGACGATGTACTCCCCCTTGTAGTTGAAGGAGTTGTACAGCTCGCCGCTGAGCTCGAACTCCCACGGCTCATCCTTTTCCGCGTTGCTGTAGTAGGTGAAGTTCAGTTCCTGATGCGCCCGCAGGACCACGCTCGCCCACTTCGAGTCGAAGACCGCGCCCGTGTCGAACTGGAGGGCGATTCCGGCCTTCGGTTTCACATACACCCCTTTGAGGGTCTCATCGACCATCGCGACGCCCTCGGCGGGGGCCTTGATGAGCCCCTTCATCTTCAACAGCGGGAAAGCCCAACCGGATCCGACGGCGACGCCCAGATTCACCTCGGCAAGGGCGACCGGGGTCAGGACCGCATCGAAGATGACCTGAGCGGCGATCGGAGAGATGCCGAGAGCGCCCTTCACTTTCAGATTGTTGCCTTCAAACAAGGGTCCTTCCCCCTGAAGCATCGGGATCTTCACCTGATAGGCTCCTTCCGCCTTGAGATCCATGCTTCCCGGACCGAGCGCTCCGGTGAGCTTTGCGGTGAACGTTCCGCTTTGGGCGACGAGACCGGCGCTCACACCGACGATGAGCAAGACCACGAGTATTGTTCGCTTCATAGAAACTCCTGCACATTTAAAATCGTGTTCATCATACCATACGATGAAGGCATTTCCATACCCTCATCATCCTATTTCCCCGACTCGGGCAGCACCTCGAAGAGTTCGCCTTTTCATGGCTGTATCCGGTTTTCCGATCAAGGACTCCCCGGAGGACAAGCAGTCGGTAGGCCTGAAGGTCGATGGCGATCTTCGCGTTGAACGCCCTGATCGCATCGAAACCGAGCATGTCGAGAAGGAGCACATCGGTCGCTCCCCGCAATCCGTAGAGGGGGAAGCGGTCCTGCCCGTATGCTCGTCACTCCTTTCAGGCAGGAACGAGCGGGTGTCGTTCATGTGGATGATCGCAAGCGAGCCGTCCTTGGCGCTCAGAAGTCCGACGGCGACAAGAAGGCGCTTTGTTTAGCCTACCACGATCTCCGGCTCCATTTTTATCTCCGTCACCATCGATTTCGAGATGAGACAGTGTTTTTTCGCCTTTTCGAGAATCGTGAGGGCTTTCTCCCGCAGGCTTTCATCAGCGATCACGACCCTTGGCCTGAGAACGATGCTCTCCACGAACATCCCGCGGTCGAGCTTGCCCAGCATTCCGGTCGCGCTCGATCGATAGGCGAGGAACTCAAGCTTCGATTTTTCGGCGATCGCCAAGAACGTCGTCATCAGACACACCTCGGCGGCAGCCACGAAGAGGTGTTCCGGCGACCAGATCCCCGGATGACCTCCGGGGAAGTTCGGAGGGGTCGCGACTTCCATCGTGGGAAGCCCGGGTGAAGACAACGCTCCCTTCC
Organism: Spirochaetales bacterium; assembly: GCA_012800465.1. Taxonomy (GTDB): domain Bacteria; phylum Spirochaetota; class Spirochaetia; order Sphaerochaetales; family Sphaerochaetaceae; genus Sphaerochaeta. The sequence continues at coordinate 4,139 of JAAZJI010000128.1, read as the reverse complement.
TGCTCCGGGTCCACTCCACGTTCGTCGTATAGCTATGATCATCACTCATATTCATCACTCCTTGCCTCAACGATACTCATACTCGTCATGATAGGCTAGTGCAGGAAATGATCAAAGAACCCGAACGCCTCCTCCTGCATCCGCTCATTGAAGAGATGGGGTTCGTCATAGACGGTGAAGATGAATTTGTCCGGATCATCCTTGTAGTGCTCTCCGATCCGTAAAGCGCTTCGCTCCGCTTCACCGAAGGTGAAGAGCGAATCCCGTTTTCCATGTTGGACCAGAAGCGGCTTCGGCGCATGAGCCGTCAGCAGGTCGCCGAACTCGCCCAGGCGGCTGAGATTTGGAGCATAGGCGATCCAGGTATGATCCGCCGCTTTGGCGTCCACCAGGTCCCTGAAGGTGGTCATGAACCCCGTCACGAAGCTTGCTTGGATCTTCGGAGAGAGCGAACCGAGCAGTACGCTCCTCAACCCTCCGAGGCTCAAGCCCCCGCAGCCCAGGCGGGAGCCGTCGACGAGCTCGTGCTCGGAGAGGATATCCAAGGCGACCAGGTCTTCGGCGGCCGTGTATCCCGCCCACGTGTAGCCACCGCTCATCAACACTTTCGCGATGACGTGCTCCAGTCCGCGGGCAAGGGCGTTGTACGCGACCCTGCTTTCAAGACTGTCGTCCAAGACAAGGTTTTCGTTCCGATAGGTTCCTCCTTCGACGATCTCAAGCGGAGGAGCCAACAGGTGCTGAATGAGCGATGGTGGCAACTCACCGACCCTGATCCTTCGGCTTTCAAAGCCCAAGAGGTCGGGAACGAAGACCGCATAGCCCCGTTTGGCCAGTTCATTGGCCCAGGCCCTGGCGCCATAGTACCGCCTTCGGTGTTCAACCAGGGATCGGTCGGGTTCTTCACCGATGTCGGCGATCTTGCTCTTCCCCCAGTACTTCTCCCCGGCATGGTCATGGAGGGCGAGAATGCCGGGAAGCTTTTCCTTCGCATCCAGAGGAGACAGAAGATACCCTTCACTTCGGCCGAATCCGACTTCCCATGTCAGTTGTTCGATCCGAAGATCCTCATGCTCCCGTACCCACATACTTGTCACGGTCGGCTTCTCAAAGGCCGGCATCAGCAATGCCGCAGCTAAAGAGGTTCGAAACTCCTCTTTCTTGATACCATCAACCTTTCGGTTGTCAAGCTGTTGGCTGACATATCGGCTAAACGATCCAAGCAACTCCATGAAACACCCTCCAATCACATACCCCGGTTTTCATCTCCAGAATAGCACACACCTTCAGGGCGTGACACGGAAACGTCTTCCTGCGCCGTCACCTTTCTTCTCTGTCTCCCCGCTTTGTGCTAAGCTTGCCCCATGGACTTGCTTGATATCTTTAAAAACCTTGTAGCGATTGATTCGCCCTCCTTTGAAGAGGATCGGGTCGCGCTGTTCGTGGAGCAGAAGCTTCTGGCGTCGGGGTTCAGCACCCGATATGACGAAGCCGGAAATCTCTACGGGTACCTTGAGGGCGAGGGGAATGCCCTCCTGCTCAACACCCACATGGATACGGTGGATCTGGCCGTCGGAGCTCGCGTGGTCGTCGAGGACGGGATCATCCGAAGCGACGGGACCACCGCCCTCGGGGCGGATGACAAGGCCGCGGTCGCGGCGTTGCTCCATGCCCTGGAAAAGGTCGTCTCGGAGGACAGGAAGCACCCTCCGCTGGTGGTGCTCTTCACCACCGCTGAAGAAACGGGACTTGCCGGTGCGAAGCAGGTCGATCGTTCGCTGTTGGACGGTGTTGCCTTCGGATATACGTTCGATGCCTCCGGCCCGGTCGGCGGGGCGATCATCCAGGCCTCCTGGCACGACCGCCTGGATGTGGTCATCGGCGGGAAAGCCGCCCATGCCGGCTTCAAGCCGGAAGAGGGAGTCAGCGCGATCAGAATCGGTTCGGAGGCGATCGCCGCGATGCACCTCTTGCGCATCGATGAGGAGACCACGGCGAACGTGGGTTCCTTCGTCGCACCCGGGGCCACAAACGTGGTCAACGCCGAGGCGACGATAAGCTTCGAGGCAAGAAGCCTGGATGAAGAGAAAATCGACAAGCAGATCGCCCACATGGTCGAAATCCTGGAGGAGAAGGCCGCCTCGGCGGGAGGAACGGTCCATGTCCATCACCATCGCCTCTATGAAGGGTACCGACATCAAGCCGACACTCCGGTCGTCAAACGCTTCATTGAAGCGTGTGACGTGTTGAAGATTCCGGTCGAACTGAAGAGGACGCAAGGGGGTAGCGACGCCAACATCTTCAACGGCCTGGGAATCCCCACCCTCACCTGCTCTGTCGGTTATGAGAACGCCCATTCCAAAGAAGAACATATTCCGCTCGTCGAGCTGGAACGTCTGGCATCCCTGATCGAGGAGATCATAGTCGGATGAAGAATATCGTCATCGTCGGAGCCGGGGCCGTAGGGGCCCTCTATGGACAACGCCTGAACCGGGTGTGCTCGCTGTCCTTCCTGGTGGATGAGAAGCGGAAAGAGCGCTACCTTCGGGACGGAATCATCATCAACGGCGAACGCGCCCCGTTTGCGTATAAAATCGCCGATGAGATCGGATCGGTCGATCTCATCATCGTCGCCACGAAGAACCATCACCTGGAGGCCGTCATCGAGGAGATGAAGCCGATCGTCGGCCCCTCCACGACGATCCTCACCCTGCTGAACGGGATCGAAAGCGAAGGGGTCCTGGCCGAAGCGTTCGGGTGGGAGAAGATCCTTCACGGTTTCGCCGTGGGCCTGAACTCCACCCACGTGGGCAATCGGATCGAGTTCACCGCCGAAGGGCGGATCGTTTTCGGGGAACGGGACAATTCATCGACGGATCGAATCGCTCGGCTGTCGGAGCTCTTCGCTTCGGCGGGCATCGATGCGGTCGTGCCGAGAGACATCCACCTGATGCAATGGAACAAGTTCATGCTCAATACCGCGTACAATACGATCAGCGGGTTGCTGCTGGCGACCTACGAGCAGCTTGACCAACAGGCGGTGAAAGAGCTCGCCTACGGGGTGTGTTCCGAAGTGCAGGCGGTGGCGTCGGCCGAAGGGGTTCACATCCCCGATTCCTTCATCAAGGAGAACCACGAACTGGTCATCACCCTGGGCGATGGAAAGACTTCGATGTGCCAGGACCTGGAAGCGGGGCGGGTGACGGAAAACGAGTGGTTCGCCGGATCGGTGGTCACCTTGGGGAGGAAACACGGAATTTCCACCCCGATCTGCCGGACCCTTTCCCTGCTCGTTCAGGCCAGGGAGGCGATCTCCTTCATGGCTTTGGCATGAGCCTCCAGCAGCGCCGTCAAGAGATCGTTTCTTTGCGTATAGCCTTCAAACTCCGCCCGGCTCCGCGGCTTCGCTCTCGCCATCTTCAAGACGAGCTTCTTGTCCATGATTCGGACCGCCGGCACATTCCTCCGCCTGGCGACGTGCTCGCGCGCCAAATAATAATGCTTCAGCAAAATCCGCTCCTCCTTTGAGAGGTGGCGGTAGGCGGGATACTTCGTCCAGGCGGGTCTATCGGGTCCCTTGGGCAGCCCTGCACGTTCCATCAATGCTTGGGTCTTCTCCTTGAGCCCCCGCTTCTTAAGATCGGCGACGATCAGGGCCTTGAGGGAAAAGAGATGCTCCACGTCCTCCAGGGCGTAGCGGATCTGCTCTTGGGAAAGCGGGCGCAGCAGCCAGTTGGTCTGCTGATGCTTCTTCTTCGATCCGCTCGTGCGCCGCGTCCGCTCGGGAAGATAGTGGTCGAGCACCTTCGAGAGTCCCCCGTCCATCCCCAGCTGCTTCGCGGCGATCCTGAGGTCGTAGACCCTCTTCAGGGTGATCGCGTGGTTCTTTCGGACCAGGGCGGCATCGCTGGCGCAATCGAACATGATCTTCTCCAGCGACTCGTCCTCCAGAAACCGTTTCAGCTCGGGAACCGAGACCTCGAAGGGATCAATCAGGTAGAAGGTCGTCCGGTCAAAGATCTGGATGAGGCAGAGGTGCTCGCCGTAGATGTGAAGGTTGTACTCACCCTCAAAATCCATCGCGATCGTGGTGACGTTGTTTTCCTTCCATGTGTTTCTCAGCTTGGCAAGGGCTTCAT
>JAAZJI010000127.1 GCA_012800465.1 Spirochaetales bacterium | reverse complement strand
TCAGGGATTGGTGAACGGGCATATGATATTTTCAGTCGCCTGCTCAAAGACCGGATCATTTTTCTGGACGGAGAGATCCACGATGCCGCGGCGGATCTCGTCGTGGCCCAGCTGCTCTTTCTGGAATCGGAGGACCCCAACAAGGATATCAGCCTCTATATCAACAGCCCCGGAGGATCGGTGACCGCGGGCCTGGCGATCTACGATACGATGCAGTACCTCCACAGCGACGTGCAGACGATCTGCATGGGCCAGGCGGCGAGCATGGGAGCGCTCCTGCTTTCGGCGGGCGCGGATGGCAAGCGCTTCATCCTCCCCTCCGCCCGGGTGATGATCCATCAGCCGTGGGGCGGGGTCCAGGGGCAGAGCAGCGACATCTCGATCCATGCCAAGGAGATCGGCCGCCTCAAGCGCCTCACCACCGAGATCATCGCCCGTCACACGAAGAAAAGCTTCGAGGAGGTCGCCCGGGATGTCGAGCGAGACTTCTTCCTCTCCGCCGAAGAGGCCACGGAATACGGCATCGTGGACTCGATCATGATGAGGAGGACGTGATGGCCAGAGCTGCACGAGTCTGTTCCTTCTGCGGCAAAGGCCAGGAAGAGGTCCGCCGCCTGATCAACGGCCCCGGCGTCGCGATCTGCGACGAGTGCGTCGAGGTCTGCACCGACATGCTCAGGAACGACCCCGCCTTCGTCGAGGACGTGGTGGGGATTCCCGAGACGATCCCCACCCCGCGGGAGCTGAAGGAGTACATGGACGAGTATGTGATCGGGCAGGATTCGGCGAAGCGGATCTTGGCGGTCGCGGTCCACAACCACTACAAGAGGGTGAAGTACCAGAAGCAGATCGCCGAGCAGGGCGTCGAACTGGACAAATCCAACATCCTCATGGTCGGACCCACGGGATCGGGAAAGACCCTGCTGGCCTCCACCCTGGCCAAGAAGCTCCAGGTCCCCTTCGCGATCGCCGATGCGACGACGCTCACCGAAGCGGGCTATGTCGGCGAGGACGTCGAAAACATCCTCCTGAAACTGATCCAGAACGCCAACGACAACATCAAGGCCGCCGAGTACGGGATCATCTTCATCGACGAGATCGACAAGATCGCCAAGAAGGGGGAAAACCCTTCGATCACCCGGGACGTCTCCGGTGAAGGCGTCCAGCAGGCGCTCTTGAAGATCATCGAAGGAACGATCGCCTCCGTTCCTCCGCAGGGAGGACGGAAGCACCCCAGCCAGGAGCTTCTGAAGATCGACACGAAGAACATCCTCTTCATCTGCGGCGGGGCGTTCGTCGGGCTGGACAAGGTGATCGAGAAACGAGTCTCCTCCCATGCGATGGGCTTCGGCGCTCCGATCGCCAGCAGCCAGGAGAAGAACCTCCTTGACCTGTACACCCAGCTGATGCCGGACGATCTGATCAAGTTCGGCCTGATCCCCGAGTTCATCGGCCGGCTGCCGATCCATGCGGCGCTGGACAACCTCTCCAAGGAGGACCTGAAGCGGATCATCGTCGAGCCGAAGAACTCGATCGTCCGCCAGTACGAGGCCTCCTTCCGCCTCGACGGGATCGAATTCTCCTTCGATGACGACGCGGTCGCGGCGGTCGCCGAGAAGGCCTATGCCCAGAAGACCGGAGCCCGGGGGTTGCGCTCGATCGTCGAGAACATCATGATGGAGGTCATGTACGAGATCCCTTCGATCGAAAACGTCCAGAAGGTCATCGTAACCGGTGATTGCGTCATCAACGGCACGAGTCCGGAGGTGATTCGCGGTGCCTGAGTTCTTCTCCTTCCCTCCCCTGCCCGAAGATATCCGGCTCGTCATCGAGGATGGTTCCTCCTTCCTCATCATCGGCCACATCAACCCCGACGGGGACTGTCTCTCCTCCCAGATCGCGATGGGAGCCCTGCTTGAAGCTCTCGGCAAACAGGTGACGCTGGTGAACGCCGGCCCGTTCGAACGGAGCGAGATCACCCATCTTTCCGGTCTGTTCCAAACCGGTGTGACCGAAGAGATGAAAGCGGAGAATCCCGTCGTCGTGGTCGTCGACTGCTCCTCGATCGAGCGGATCGGCTCCCTGGCGGAAGAGATCGAGGGATTGACCACCGTCATCTTCGATCATCACGCCAGCGGCGAGTACTTCGGCGACTACCGCTACATCACCCCCCGCGCGATCTCCACCACCTTCATCATCATGCACCTCTACAGGGAGTTCGGGATCGAGATCACCCCCGAGATCGCCGACCACCTCTTCTTCGGGTTCGCCACCGACAGCGGATTCTTCCGCTTCATCGGTCCCTATCGCGGGGATATCCTGCGCCATGCCGCCGAACTGGTCGACCTCGGGGTCTCGCCGAACGAGATGGCCGACCGGATCAGCGGAGGGAAGAACCTCGATTACGTGAAGTACGTCGGAAAGCTGATCGACCGCAGCGAAGTCCTGCTCGACGGCCGTCTGATCATCGCCTCCTCCTATATCAGGGACAGCCGGACCTTCGATACGACCGACCGGCCCGGCGACATGCTCTACTCGATGCTGCTGGCGATCAGGGGGGTCGAGGTGGTTCTCTACCTGAAAGAACTTGAAACACAGGTTACCGAGATCGGGCTCCGGTCCAGCCACCAGAGCCCGGTGGATGTCGGAGAGCTGGCCAAACGGCTCGGCGGAGGCGGACACAGGCGCGCCGCGGGAGCGACGGTGAACGAGAGCGTCGAAGCGGTCCGCGACCGTCTCATCCTCCTGGTGAAGGAGCTCCTCGTCTAGACTTGGCATACACATTGCATGTTTGTGTGCATCCCCGGCAAGGAGCACCGCATGGCACTGTATCCGATGAACGAAACCGCAACCCGGAACCTCACCCGGCGGGTCGTCGCCTATCAGCAGACCGGCGATCCGGCCCTTCATGCGGAGCTCAAGAAGGAGATCATGGAGCTCCTCTACACGATCCCCTCGACGCTGAGGATCCTAGATCCGGAGGATTGCTGTGAATTCCTCTTCTACTGCCTTTCGGCGATCGACAACCTGATCGCCGGCTACGAGGAGGGCAAACTCTCCTTCGTCGGCTTTCTGACCGAGGTGGTCCGAAGGCGGGTCCGCTTCTTCCTCTGCGAACAGCGGCAGCGGGAGCGGCAGCTGCGACTCATCCATCGATCGGAATGCTTGTTTCCCGAATCCGGCGAGCTCGGCTTCGAGAGCGCCGAACCGCCGATCGTCTACACGTTCAAAGGTCTGCCGACCGGCAGCATCGCCTCCCTGCCCGCCCTCTTCGCCGCGCTTTTGCGCAAACGGACCTCCTCGACCTATCCGATCAGAAAGGAGCTGGAAGAGCTCAAAGCCGTCCTGACCCGCGGGGTCAATCGGAAACGGATGCTGATCACCCTCACCATCACCCCTTCCCTCTATGCCCACCACCTCCTTGAAGAGCTGAGCTCGCTGCTGTTGTTCGATCTGACCGATCTGTGTCGGTACCTCAACACGGCGAGCTTGGCTCTTCATTCAAAGGAACAGATAAGACAGGATTTCGAACGCACCTGCACCCGGCACTTCCGCCGTCTTCTGGAGATTGAACAGGCGCTCGAAGATGAGAGCGACGAGGAGAAGAAGCGGAAGCTGGTCGCCCTCCGGGACTGGACCCAGGAGAAGTACCGGAAGAAGATTGCCAAGCTGCGCTCAATGGAAAAGAGCCTCTCCCATCGTCAGGTGGGTGAACTGCTCGGTATCCCCAAGGGGACGGTCTCCTCCTCGGTGTTCCACATCAAGAAACTGCTACACGCCCATATGGACGAAAAAGGTGTCAATGACTATCCTTAGAGAATGGATATTCTGCTTGCATCCAACAATGACCATAAGCAGGAAGAGTTTTCCCGATTGCTTGCCCCCCATCGGATCCTGATGCCGAAGGATCTGGGCATCGCCTTCGATGTCGAGGAGGACCGCTCCTCCTTCACGGAGAACGCCCTGCTGAAGGCGACCACCCTGAAGGCGCTGGCGCCCGAGTACCGGATCCTCGGTGATGATTCGGGCCTATGCGTCGATGCGCTGGACGGCGGCCCCGGGCTTCAGACCGCCCGCTACGGGTTCGATGTCCACAACCATCTCATGGACAGCAAGGAACGCAACGCCTACCTGCTGAAGCATATGGAAGGCGTCGAGGACCGGAGCGCCCGCTTCGTGTGCGCCCTCGCCCTGGTCGTCGACGACCACCGGGTGTACACGGTGTGCGAGGAGGCCAAGGGCTCGATCGCGCGCCACGAACGCGGAAGCGAAGGGTTCGGCTATGACCCGATCTTCATCGTGGATGGAGAAGGCCTGACGATGGCCGAACTGGGGATGGAGGCGAAGGATGAGTTGGGCCATCGGGGAAAGGCAAGCAGAATCCTCATGGAGATCATAGGGAGGATATAGAACATGCAGGTTTTGACACGAAGCGAACAGAAGACGATGGATACGTGGGATCTCGGCGCCCTTTTTGAAAATGATGCGGCATGGGAAGCCGCCGTCGAGGAGCTTCGATCATACATCAAAGAGATCCCCTCCTACAAAGGCCGCTTGAAAGCCGGAAGGGAGTCATTGCTCGAGACGATGGCGTTTCATGCCAAGGTCGGGATCCTTGCCGAACGGGTGCATTCCTACGCGTTTCTCAACTGGGCGAGCGACACCTCGAATCCGGCCAATGTCGAACGCTCCTCGATCGCCAGCACCTTGATGACCGAGCTCGCCGCGGCGCTCGCGTTCTTCGATCCCGAGCTGCTTTCGATCGATGAGGAGGTGATGGACGGCTATCTGGCGGACGAGGCGTTCGAGCCGTACAAGGTCTTTCTCATGCGGAGCATGCGCTACAAGGCCCACGTCCTCAGCGAACGGGAGGAGCGGATCATGGCTCTGCAGCGGGAAAGCGCGCAGACGCCGAGGAACGCGTTCAGCGATCTGACGAACATCGATTTCGACTTCGGCCGGATCGGCGGGAAGCCGCTGACCCAATCCACCTTCTCCTCCTTTCTGATGAGCGAGGACCGGGCGCTGAGAAAGAAGGCGTACAAGCAGTTCTACTCCAGGTACGACCGAAACCGCCATACCCTGTTCCGGCTCTACGAGGGGCAGGTGAAGCAGGATATCTTCCGGCACACCGTCCGGTCCTTCCCATCCAGCCGACAGATGTCCCTCTTCGCCGACGACGTACCGACCGACGTCTACGACCGGCTGATCGAGAGCGTCCATGAGGGCCTGCCGATTCTCCATCGCTATTATGAGCTCCGCAAGAAGGTCCTCGGGGTGCGGAACCTCGCCCACTGGGACGTATACGTCCCCCTGGTCGGCGGAGTCAAAGCCCATACCCCGTACGAGGAGGCGGTGAAGATCATCGGCGAAGCGCTCAAGCCGCTCGGCGACGAGTATGTCGACACCCTGACCCGAGGTCTCACGATCGAGCGGTGGGTCGACCGCTATGAGAACAAGGGGAAGCGTAGCGGCGCGTTCTCCTCCGGGACCTTCACCGGCTATCCCTACATCCTGATGAACTACAAGGAGGATGTGCTGCGCGACCTCTTCACCCTCGCCCATGAGGGGGGGCACTCGATGCACTCCTACTACTCGGCGCGGAACAATCCCTACCACCACTGGAACTACTCGATCTTCGAGGCGGAGGTCGCCTCCACGTTCAACGAACAGCTGGTCGCCAACCACATGATCGAGTCCACCGACGATGTCCAGACCAAACGCTACATCATCGCCAAGCAGCTGGATGACGTGGTCGCCACCCTCTTCCGGCAGACGATGTTCGCCGAGTTCGAGCACAAAATCCATAAGAAGGCGGAAGCTTCCATCCCCCTGACCCTCGATCT
>JAAZJI010000126.1 GCA_012800465.1 Spirochaetales bacterium | reverse complement strand
CTTTCCAATCGGATACGTATGCAAACTTTTATCAATCTTGTTGAACAGCACTCCTTGTATGGTAGCGTAAACAGGATTGTTTATGTCTACTGTAATTGATGCGAGAGCGTTACACCAAGAAAATGCACCCTCACCAATTGAAGTAACACTATCAGGAATAGTTATTGATGCAAGGGATTCACACCCATAAAATGTCCCATCTCCTATAGATGCAATACTATCAGGAATAGTTATTGAGGAAAGGGATCGACACCAAGAAAATGCCGCATCGCCAATTGAAGTAACACTATCAGGAATAGTTATTGAGGTAGGGGATTCACACAAAGAAAATGCCCAATCGCCAATCGAAACAACTTTATAACCTTCAATATGAGATGGAATATCGAGAATTTTTTTGCTTCCGCTGTACTCCATTATAGTACAAGTCTGGTCATCATGTTTTTCAATAGTAAAGTCTGAAGCAGCAAGGTTCCATGCAAATAATACCAGAATAGCAATTATAGCCAACACAAATCTGTTCTTCATTTTTCATCCATTAAAAACATCTTTGTTAAGACTATAGCTTGTTCGATCACATACTACAACTCTCAATTTTCCCTAATATGTCTATGATTTGTCGGTTTCGCCCGATCCGTCAGGCAGGGTTGTAGAGGTTCGAACTCGGAAAGCGCGGATCGCTCGTCACGTTCAAGAGGAGTTTCCTGAGGCCCGAAGAGTCGCCCGATGAGGGGATGTGGGTCATATGGACATCACACCCCATGAGCCGTGGCAGCTCCTCGCTCGCCTTCCTGGCATTTTCGTCGATCGCCCGGCTCATCGCAAGACAGATCAGGGTCTCATCGAGATTCAGACTGACTCCCCTGCCCTTGAGGACATCCCGCTTCATCGCGGTGACGGATTGAACGATCGCCGGCGGAATCAGGTCGACCTCATGGTCGATGCCGGCAAGAATCTTCACCGCATTGAGGATCAACGCGCTGGAGGCGTGCAGCAAGGGGGAGTTGCACCCCGTGGCGATCTCACCGGTGGGCAGCTCGATCGCGGCGGCGCACACGGTCCGGTTCGATCCTTTGCCCCGCTCGATTCCCCGCCTCAGGGCCTCTTGCGCGGCGGGCACGACGGCCCGCTGGCTGGGATCCAGCTTGGCCTCCTCCATGATCGCCCGGCTTCGGTCGGCGGTCTCCTTCGTCGTGATCCCCTGGACATACTCGCAGCTGCTGCGATAGTAGCGGCGGATGATCTCCTGCTGTCCCGCTTTGCGGACCACCTCGTCATCGATGATCCCGAAGCCGCAGCGGTTCACCCCCATCTGCGTCGGACTCCTGTACGGCTCCTCGCCCATGATCCTGAGGAGAATCCGCCTGAGCAGCGGGAATGCCTCAAGATCCCGGCTGTAGCTGACCGCGAGCGTTCCATACGCCGAAGCGTGGAAATGGTCGATCAGGATCTTGTCCCCCAAATCCGCCGTCGCGCTCTCATAGGCGATATTCACCGGATGGTCGATTCCGAGGTTCCAGATGGGAAAGGTCTCGAACTTCGAATAGCGGCTCTTTCTCCCCATCTTGTAATCGTGGTACATCTGGCTGAGACAGGTGCCCAGCTTTCCCGACCCCGGGCCGGGGCCGGTGACCAGGACGACCGGAGCGGTCGTCTCGATATAGGAGTTCGCCCCATAGCCTTCATCGCTGACGATCGTATCGACATCGGTGGGATAGCCGCGGGTGTAGGAATGGGTATAGACGGTGATGCCCCGTTATTCGAGAACCTGCTTGAACTGGGCGGATTTCGCTTCTCCGTCATACCGGGTGATCACCACCTTGTTGACGGCAAGGCCCCACTTGGCGAAGTCGTCGATCATCTTGAACACGTCGGCATCATAGGTGATTCCGAAGTCGCTGCGCATCTTGCGGCGTTCGATGTCGCCGCTGTGGATGCAGATGATCACATCGATCTCATCGGCAAGCGATTGGAAGACCCGCATCTTCACGTTGGGATCGAAGCCGGGAAGAACGCGGGAAGCGTGGTAGTCGAAGAGCAGCTTCCCCCCGCACTCCAGATAGAGCTTGCCGTCGCTTTCCTTGACGCGCTCGAGGATATAGTGGCGTTGCTCTTTAAGATACCGTTCATTGTCGAAG
>JAAZJI010000125.1 GCA_012800465.1 Spirochaetales bacterium | reverse complement strand
CGACGAGTATGGGCTTCTGACGGACAACGCCCTCCTGGTCCACGGACTCTACCTCAATGAGGATGAGATCGGGAAGATCAATGAGCGAGGGGTGTTCTTCGCCCACAACCCCCGATCGAACATGAACAACCACGTCGGCTACTGCTCCCATATCCGGGATGTGAAGAACCTTCTGATCGGCACGGACGGCTGTGGGGGGAACATGTTCGAGGAGCTGAAGATCGGATTCTTCAAGCACAAGGACGAAGGGCTCTCCTGGTGGCCGCCGCAGTACGTCGAGGCGATGAACCGCGGCTACCGCCTGGTGGAGAAATACTTCGACGGCTCCTTCGGGCGAGTCGAGGTGGGGATGGTCGCCGACCTGGTGGTCACCGACTACCACAACCCGACCCCGCTCGTTCAGGAGAATGCCGCCAGCCACTTCATCTGGGGGATGAGCAGCAACTGCGTCGAGAGCGTCATCGTCGATGGGAAGGTCGTGATGGGGAATCGAACATTCGCCCATCTCGATGTGGATGAGATCTACCGCGAGGCGGCGAAGGTCGCCAAGCGAGTATGGAAGGAAGTCGACACTATCGCCCCGTAGCAAGGCGAAGAATATATACGAAAAGGAAGGTAGGTACAACGATGAACATGCATGAAAAGATCAAAGCTCGAGCGAAAGAACTCCGCTCCTACACCGCAGAGAACCTCTCGAAGATGGTGAAGACGAAGAGCTACAGCTCCCAGGAGGAGGATGTGGCCCGACTGATTGTTACCCTGCTGGAGGAAGCCGGCTTTGATGAGGTATATATCGACGGCCTCGGCTCGGTGATCGGGCGAGTGGGAAACGGACCGAAGAAGCTGGCCTTTGACGCTCATATCGACACCGTCGAAGTGGGAAACCCCGATTTGTGGAATTTCGATCCGTTCAGCGGGGAGATCAAGGACGGTATCGTCTACGGACGAGGCGCATCCGACCAGAAGGGCGGGGCGGCTTCGATGATCACCGCCGGTCGGATTCTCAAGGAGCTGGGCTACGGCGGCGAGTATACCGTGTACTTCACCTTCACCGTCATGGAGGAAGACTGTGACGGAATGTGCTGGAAGTATCTGATCGAAGAGGAAGGCCTCAAGCCCGATCTGGTCGTTTCCACCGAGCCGACGAGCTGCCGCCTCTATCGCGGTCACCGCGGAAGGATGGAGATCCGGGTCATCCTAAGCGGAATCTCCTGTCACGGCTCCGCCCCCGAGCGCGGAGTGAGCGCCGCCTACAAGGCAGCCCGCGCCGCCCTTGCGATGGAGCAGCTGAACAAGGATCTCCAGCCGGATGAGGACGGCTTCCTCGGAAAGGGAACGATCACCGTCAGCGTGATGGATGTCAAGGGACCTTCCCAGTGCGCCGTCGCCGACTATGCGATGCTCTATCTGGACCGCCGCCTGACGTGGGGTGAAGATGCCGACATGGCGATCGCCCAGGTTCGGGAGTACATCTCCAAAGCCACCGGCGACGCTCCCGATTCCTTCATCGTCGAGATGCCCAACTACGAGAAGATCGGTTGGACGAAGAAGGAGTATTCGCAGGAGCTCTATTTCCCGACGT
>JAAZJI010000124.1 GCA_012800465.1 Spirochaetales bacterium | reverse complement strand
TTCGATGTTCTTCATTCCTTTCCATTCAAGCTCCTGGATCTTTCGCAGCCACGCGATGTGGGCGTACAGCGAATCGATCGAAAGACCGACGAGCTCGGTGTTCATCGCCTTGAACTCATCCTGCATCGAGGCGAAGGTCATGAACTCGGTGGTACACACCGGGGTGAAGTCCGCCGGGTGGCTGAACAGGATCACCCACTTTCCCTTGTAGTCCTCCGGGAAATTGATGTCTCCCTGGGTGGTGACGGCGCGGAACGCCGGGGCGGGATCGCCAATCAGGGGCAGACCGGTTGTTTTCGTGATTTCTTCCATGGTTGATACTCCTTCATAATCTGATATCGTTACTTTAATGATACTCATTATCAATAAGAAAGACAAATGCTTTCCTTCGAATCGTTCGATTCCAGGATTTTCCTATCGAATGGAGATTATTCTTGTTTATGCGACATTATTGCTGTACTGTATAGAGAGGAGGGGGAAGGCCATCGGGAAGCAACCGCGCTTCGTCCGGATTTTTGTCATCGGTATCGTGATCATCATTCTTGCACTGGCAGGCTCGACATATGTGAGCTTCATGATCGACCGTCGGGTCGATGCCTTGAACCAACAGATGATGGATACCAACGACCTGATCACGAAGCTACATGTCCTGGAACACGAATTCCAATCGATCCGACTCATCGAGCACGGCTATCTCCTCACGGGAACGGAAGATCAGATCGAGGCGTTCGAGCGGCACAACCAGAACAGCATCTCCGCCCTCGCCCGGATCGAATGCATGGTCAAGGACGACCCTGAGCAGCTTCGCCTGATCCGGGAGATCCAGTCCACCTACGACACCACGATCGACCAGCACATCAGACCGCTCTTCAAGTACCGGGCGGTGATCGAAGAGAACCCCTCCCTCGTCCTGGAGGATGAAGCCATCCGGGAGATGCTCGCCCGCTCCCACCATGATTCGATCGTCATACATACCCTCATCGAGATCGTCAAGGAGAACGCGCGGCTGAGCAGCGAGGAAGCGCATGACGGATTTCTCTTGTGGCAGCATAGGAACTGGGTGACGATTCTCCTCGTCCCCTTCCTGGGAATCCCCATCCTGCTGGTCGGCAGCATTCTTCTTCTCCGGGATTTCAAGCGCTACCGGCTCAAGCAGGAGACGGAGCGGGAACATCTCGGGGTCGAACGGGACCGTCTGGAAGCCTCGCTCCGAGCCTCCAGGCTCTACACCTTCACCTGGAATCTCCAAAACGACGTGGTCACATTGGAAGATCGATTCATCGAGCTGCTCGGCTATGAACCCGAGCGGCTTCAATCGATGACATCGACGCAATTCGCCCAGTTCTTCCACCCCGAGGACATCGGGAAGCTGGCGATCGATTATCAGGCCCACCTCATGGGCAAGACCGACCACCTGACCACCATGGCGCGCATGATCCACAAGGACGGCCATCCGATCACGATCATGCTACGGGGACGGATCGAGCTCCGCTCGAACGACGGCGACCCCCTTCAGATCGTCGGCACCTACAACGACATCACCGAACAGGTCACCCTCGCCTTGGCACCCAGACAGGACATGGAGGACCTCAAGGCGATCTTCGATACCATGGACCAGGCGTTCGCTTTCATGAAGCTGATCCATAACGAAGCGGGCGATGTGGTCGATTTCGAGATCGTCCGGGCGAACAGGGCGCACGCGGAGCTCACCGGTGTGCCGAACGAGGAGATTCTGCACCGACCGGCGTCGACGTTGTCACCGCCGCTTTCCAAGGAACTGGTCGAGCTCAACCTCACCGTCGGGATCACGGGCAAGAGCGTCGTCTTCGAGACGGAGGACCTTGTGTTCGGCCGACACTTCAGGATCTCCTCCTACCAGCCCGAACCGGGGTTCGTGACGATGCTGATGGATGACATCACCAGCGAACGTGACATGGAGCATAAGGTGCTCTATGAACGGATGCTCTTTGAAACGACCCTCTTGAGCGTCGCCGAGGGAGTGATCTCGACCGATGAGGTGGGCATCGTCCAATTCATCAACGGGCCGGCGGAACGACTCGTCGGCTGGGAAGCGGAGGAAGCGGTCGGACGCCCCCTTTCGGAGATCTTCCACCTCGTTCCGACCGACCGGAGGAGGCGCCCTCCGGATCTTGCCCAGCTCGTCCTCTCCAAGCGGCAGTCCCTGAGCATCGGCGAGCAGGCGACCCTCGTCGCCCGGGACGGGGTGGAGCGCTACATCTCCGACCACGCCTCCCCGATCATCGGCAAAGGCGGTGAGCTGTACGGAATAGTGATCGTCTTCCGGGACGCCACCGAGGAACGGACCAAGGCTCAGGAGATGAGAGCCCTCTCGATCTCCGACCCCCTTACCACCCTCTACAATCGCCGCCACTTCGACCGGATCCGCGAAGAGATCGACAGCGAGCCCTACCAGCCCCTCACCCTGGTTCTCGCCGATGTGAACGGGCTGAAGCTCGCCAACGATGCGTTCGGCCATGATGTCGGGGACGAACTGCTGAAGAAGGTGGCTGCGGTGATGAAGCGGACGTGCCGGGAGGATGACATCATCTTCCGGGTGGGGGGGATGAGTTCGTCCTCCTGCTTCCCAGGACCGATGCCGAGCACGCCGAGACGATCGTCGATCGGATCAACAAGGCGCTGAAGAAGGAGAAGGTGCAGAACCTGCTCATCAGCGTGGCGTTCGGTTCCGCCCAGCACAACACCGAAGAAGGCTTCGAGACGACGTTCAAGACCGCGGAAAACCGGATGTACCGGAACAAGATCAAGGAGAACATGCCCTACAAGCGGCAGATGATCGTCTCCATCTTGGACCAGCTCTATGAAAAAGAGCAATCGATCGAGGAGCACAGCAGACTGGTCTCCTCCTATGCGAAGGATCTGGCGATGCACTCCCATCTGGGCACGGACGAAGTCGAGCTGATCGAAAAAGCCGCCCTCTTCCACGACCTCGGGAAGATCGCGATCAATACGGAAATCCTCCGCCTGAGAAACTCCCGGCTCACCCCGGTCCAGATTCTGGAGCTCAGGCGCCACCCCGAGATCGGGTACAACATCCTCCGCTCATTGGATGAATACGCCCCGCTGGCAGAGGCGGTGCTCTATCATCATGAGCGGTTCGACGGAAGCGGCTATCCCAGGGGACTCGAGGGCGAGGAGATCCCGCTCTCCGCCCGGATCATCGCCGTGGCGAACGTCTGGGCGAACTTCATCCGGGAGCGGGTTCCCGAATCGGTCGCGGTCGCACGGCTGAGGGGCATGAGAAGAACGGTCCTGGATCCGGTCCTGGTGGACCGCTTCCTCAAGAAGATCATTACTACGGATCGTTAGCCAGGTAGTGGATCGCGTTCCTCCAGAACGTCGCATACCCTTCCCACCGGGTGAACTCCACCGGACACCAGTGCGGACCGATGTCGCTCATCCAGACCATCGACCTGCCCGCCCCGTATTCCCGTACGGCGATCAGGGGATGGCCGTACTGGCTTTGGGCGATGAGGTGGGCGTCGCCTTTCAATGGCGCTTCCTGATACCCCAGGAGGTTCGGCCAGGGACCCTTGATGCCGTTGACGATCGGGTGCTCGGGGTCGACGATCGTGATCTCGGTTCCTTCAGGCGTCTCCACCCGGTCGTCGAACGTATAGATGTCCACCGGAAGGACCTCTTCGATCGGGGTCCGGAAGAACTTCGCGCTCGCCTGAAATCCCGAAAAAGAGAGGTATCCGCCGCACATCACCAAGGCTCCGCCGCCTGAAGTCCACTCCTTCAGCAGCTGAAGCCGATTGGGCTCCTTCTTCCCTTCCACGAACACCCTGTTCGAAAGAAGGAAGGAGTTGGATCCGATGTCGCTGATGATGATCACGTCCCATTCCTTCAGCTCCTCCATCGTGAAGGGGAACCGTTCGCTCACTTCATGCCCCGGCATATGGACGTATTCGATCGAAGGGTCGCTCTTCAAAGCGGCTTCCAGATATCGCTGCCCATTGTCATACATTCCCGAAGCGAAGCGGTCGAACCCTTTCTGATGGGTCGAAACGGTGACCCACGACTCTCCGGCCAACAGAACTCGAATCTTGCGCATGGCTCCTCCTCTATGTGTTTGTCGTCTTCACTTTGGCGTTCTCGGTGAAGTAGTTGAGCACCATCACCAGGATCAGCACGCCGCCCCAGATCAGGGAGATGTAGTAGCTGCTGATCTTCGGAAACCGGTTCAGCCCCGTTTCAAGGAGCCGAAGCAGAATGATCGCAAGAACGACTCCGTTGATCTTCCCTCTTCCTCCCACGGGACTCACTCCTCCGAGGACGACGATGAGCACGCACTGGAGGGTGTAGACCGTTCCGTAGTCCGCCCGGGCGGAGTTGTAGTTGGCCAGCATGATCATTCCGCCCAAGGCGGCGCAGATTCCCGAGATCATGTAGGTCTGCATCAGCAGCCGGTCGGTCTTCAGGCCGCTGAACCTGGCGACGGTCGGACTCGTTCCCAGAAGATACAGCTTCGAACCGTAGGCGGTCTTGCTCAGAAGGAACCAGATGATGACCGCCATCACGGTGAAGATGATCAGCTGGACGGGAATCATGTCGAAGAGCCGGTTGTTGATCGCCCGGGAGTAGGCTCGGGAAAACTTGCTGATCGCATTTCCGTTGGTCATCGCCATGCAGATTCCGGTAAAGAGCTCGCCGCTTCCCATCGTCGCCAGGATCGGCGGAATGTGGAATTTTGAAACCAGGAGCCCGTTGAACAACCCGAACGCCGCTCCCAGGAGAATCGCCAAGAGGAAGACGAGCGGAATCGCATACGCCGGCAGCCCTCCGGTGGCGGTGGTGAGGTTGATCAACAGGAACGCCATCAGGATCGAGGTCAGGTTGGCGGCTCCGACGACCGAGAGGTCGATCCCTCCGGTGATCATCGCCAGCATGATCCCCAGGCTCATCAGCCCGAACTCGGGAAACTGGGCGGCCATCGTCTGGAAGTTGATCAATGTATAGAATTTCCTGAAGCGGGTGATCGCCATGAAGATCAGCCACAGGGCGATCATGATAATGAGACGCCAGACGTGCCGGTCGCTTCGATAGATGCCCTGGGCCTTTTTCAACAGAGTCGGTGTGGTCATGCCGCAACCTCCTTCTTCGCCGTCTGCACCCGCTTGGAGCGGTTCATCACGATCGTCTGATAGGCGCTGACTCCGGTACCGACGATGATGAGGACGCCGGTGAAGACGCTCCGCCACGAGGTGGGGATTCCCAGCAGGATCATCGAGTTCTCGACGATGACGATCAGAAGCGTTCCGAGCATGCACCCCGTCAGGGTGCCTCGGCCGCCGGTGATGGCGGTCCCTCCCAGGACGACGCCCGCGATGATGTTCATCTCCATTCCGAGCATGTTCGTCGGGTGGGCCTGCTGCATCATGCTGGCCCGGATGATTCCGGCAAGGCTGGCGATCATGCCGACCAGGACATACATGATCACCTTGGTCCGGATGACGTTGAAGCCCGCCCGGTGGGCGCTGACCTCCGAGCCCCCGATCGCATAGATCCCCCTTCCGAACATCGTGAACCGGAGCAGGAAGAAGACGAGGGCGAGCACCACGATGAACGCGATGAACGTGACGTACATCCTGCTGGTCAGTCCGGAAACGGGGTTGCGGGCGATGAAGAGGGCGGAGGTCCCCCATCGTCTCATCCCCGGGGGAATCACCGTCAGCTGCTTCGAGTTGAGAGCCCCCTGCATGATCCCCTTGAACACGCTTGAGGATCCCAAGGTAACGATCATCGCCGGAAGCCTGAAATATCCGATGAACAATCCGTTGAACGCGCCCAGCACCGCTCCGATCGCCAAGGCGATCACGATCGGGAGCACCGCTCCCCCCTGATAGTTCGCATCAAGCAGCATCTTCGTCGTCGCGTACATCGTGAGGCTCGCAAGAGCCGGAAACGAGACGTCGACCCCTCCGGAGACGATGACCAAAAACGATCCGATCGCGAACAATCCGGGGACGATCATCGCCGAAGCGATGTCGACGAGGTTGTTCGGCGAGAAAAACTGTCCTGAACGGATTTCGATCAGCAGACAGAGAACAAGGAGAACGAGAAATACATAGAACTCGTTTCGTCGAGTCAGTTTTTTCATCAATGTCGGTGTACCGCCTTTCATTCCATCTCCCTCCCTACAGCATATACGACAGGATCTTCTGTTCATCGGCTTCTTCGGCATCGAGCTTGGCCACGATCCTCCCGTTCTTCATCACCAGGATCTTCGAGCAGTTCTCGACGACCTCCGGCAGATCATCGGTGATGATGATGATCCCCATCCCCTCGTTCGCAAGCTCCTGGAGGATCGTATGGATATCGTGCTTGGAGCCGATGTCCACACCGACCGTCGGACCGTTGAGGATGAGGATCCGGGGGCTGTTCGCCAGCCATTTCGCCAAGACCACCCGCTGCTGGTTTCCTCCCGAGAGGGTCTGGCACGCGTTGTCGGGGTCGGGAGTCGCGATCGCGAGGTTCCCGACCCACGTCCGGATCTCTTCGTCGCGGCGCTCGGCGTCGACGATGCCGAACTTCTTCGTCAATGAATCGAGTTCGGTGATCACGATGTTGTCCCCGATCGACCGGGGAAGAAAGAGGCCTTCACTGAGGCGGTCTTCGGGAACGTATCCGATCCCGTGGTTGATCGCCGCCCTCGGGCTGGTAAGCTCGACCTTGGTCCCATCCACCCGGAACTCCCCTTCCCTGATCGGCTTCATGCCGAACATCGAAAGAGCCAGCTCGGTCCGGCCGGAGTCCAGCAACCCGGTGATCCCGATGATCTCTCCCCCGTGCAGGGCGAAGGAGACATCCTCGAACGATCCGGGGATTCCGACCCGATCCGCTTCGAAGATCGGGTCCTTGGAGACCGTCTTGGGAACGAAACGCCGGGATTCGAAGGTCCGGCCCGTCATATAGTAGGAAAACTTCTTGTCATCCAGATCCTTCGTCGAGCCGGTGGCGACCAGCTCGCCGCTGCGAAGGATCGTGAAGTTTTCGGAGATTTCAAAGACTTCGTTCAGCTTGTGGCTGACGAACAGCGTGGCGATGCCGCGCTCTTTCAGCTGCAGGATGATCGCGAACAGGTTCCTCACCTCCTTCTTGGTGAGGGCGGTCGTCGGCTCGTCCATGATGATCAGCTTCGTGTTGAACATGAGGGCCCGGCTGATCGCGATGATCTGCTTTTCCGCGACCGACAACGATCCGACATATGCGTCCAGATCGATCCGGACGTTGATCTTCGCAAGGGCTTCTTCCGCTACCCGCCGGATCCGCTTCCAATTCACCAGCTTGCGGTTCGCGGCCAGTTCGGTGTTCAGGGCGAGGTTTTCCATCACGGTCAGGTTGGGGAAGATGGAGAAATCCTGATAGATGACCTGGATCCCGAGATTGATCGCCTCGATCGGAGTGATCCTGGAGTACCGGTGTCCATCGAACTCGATGTGCCCGGCATCGGGGGTGTACACGCCGCTGATGATCTTGATCAGGGTCGATTTTCCGCTTCCGTTCTCGCCGGCGAGGCAGTGGATCTCCCCGCGCCTGATCGAGAACGATACGTCCTTCAATGCATGAACCCCCACGAACGATTTATGGATCGATTGGGCTCTCAATAGGGTCTCTGCCATCGTAATCACCTCGTGATGGTAGTTTTCAAGCTACAGTATAACACGATACTGTCCTGCCAAAGACAACACTTTGACAGGACAGCAATCGATGGTAACAACACTAGAATCCGAAGTCGTAGACGTTCGCCGCGTTGATCACGATCCAGCCTTCTCCTTCAAGGACGGTCTTGCTTCCCGTCTTGAACTGGAGGGCTTCATACCCTTCGACGCCGAGGTTCACCGGGCTGGTGATCGCTTCGCCGTTGAGGACCTTCACCGCCAGGGCGATCATCGCCTTGCCGGCGAGCGCGGGATCCCAGAGGGTCAGCGACTTGACGACGCCGCTCTTCAGCAGTTCGGCGTTGTCCAGCGGCATTCCGGTGCCGGAGGTGAACGCCTTTCCGACGAGACCGAGCTCTTCAATCGCTCGGGCGACACCGGGAGCGTCATAGGAGGACGTTCCCATGATTCCCTTCAGATTGGGATACTTCTTGAACAGCTCCTTGGCCGTGTTGTAGGCGACGTCTCCGTTGTCGAACGACTCGACGCGCTTGTCCGCTTCGAGCAAGGTCATCTTCGGATACTTTGCCTTCTGGTGGGCGACGCCCGCATCGGCCCATTCGTTGTGCGAGCCGTTGGTCAGCGAGGCGACCATGGTGGTGTACAGGCCTTCGCCCCCCATCGCTTCGGCGAGGTTGTCCATGATGAACGCACCGTATCCGGTGTTGCTGAACGCTTCGATGTCGTAATCGACGTTCTCAAGGTCCGCGCCCTCGTGGGTGATGACGACGATTCCGGCCTTTCGGGCTTGCGCCAGCACCGGGTCGATCGACTCGAGGTCGACGGGCACCACGCAGATCGCGTCAACGCCCTGGGCGATCAGGTCCTGGACCAGCTGCGCCTGAAGCGTGGCGTCGATCTGGGGGGTTCCCCGCTGATAGACGTTCAATCCGGTCTCTTTCGCATACTCGTCGACGCCGACCTTCATCCGCACGAACCACGGGTTCGATGCATCCTTCGGAACGACGACGATCTCATAATCATCGCTCTTCGCTTCCTTCGCTCCGGCGGCGAATACGAGGCCGGCCGCGAACAGGGCGATGAGAAGAAAAACGAATACTTTTTTCATCCTGTGTTCCTCCTTTTGCAACAGTCTGTAGCATTACTCTACCCCAGCCCCCTGCGGATGTCAAAATAAATATGATGAAATTGTTTAGTTCCCGACGG
>JAAZJI010000123.1 GCA_012800465.1 Spirochaetales bacterium | reverse complement strand
TAGTACCTCCATACGTGCGTACATCATCGTTAACGTAATATTTCTTTGGTTATACAATAATGCGTATATTTATTCAACATTTACACACTAAATCCATCAAGATTCACGAGAAACGCACGGACCGTTCCTCCGAAGACCGCTTTTTCACCAGGGCCGGGGTGTGCTATACTCGGCACAATGCATCGAGAGAGGAGGCGCATATGGCCAAGAAGAAGGGTTCGCTGTTGGAAGAGTTCAAGAAGTTCATCTCGCGGGGAAACGTGATGGACATGGCCGTCGGCATCATCATCGGAACGGCGTTCACCGCGATCGTCTCGTCCCTGGTCAAGGACATCCTCATGCCGTTCATCAGCCTGATCATCGGAGGAATCAACTTCACCGACCTGAAGATCGTCATCACCCGGAAGACCGCCGAACGCGCCGAAGTCGCCATCACCTACGGGGTGTTCATCCAGAAGGTGATCGATTTCCTCATCATCGCGTTCGTCGTCTTCATGATGATTCGTACCCTGAACCTCCTTCAGGACAAGCTCAAAAAGCAGGAGGAGCAGGAGGCCGCGAAGGAGAAGAAACCCGCTCCGCCGAATGCGGAGATTCTCCTTCTGACCGAGATCCGGGATCTGCTGAAAAAACAAACGGAATGAAAAACCTTGCATATGACCGATGAATTCGCTACTATCGGGGTGTTCCACCTCCTGTAGCTCAGCCGGATAGAGCACTTCCCTCCTAAGGAAGGGGCCGTGCGTTCGAATCGCGCCAGGGGGATCCGGGCCGCCGGAAGGCGGCCTGTCTTCATATCGAGACGAGCAAGGCGATGATGAGCAGGAGGATGGTCGCCCCGATCGAGGAGAAGAAGACCGCCCGCTGTTTGCGCCTCAGGATGAGCTTCTCGACGGTGAGGCGGGACCGTTCCCGTTCCAGCCGCTCCTCCTCCGCCTCCAGTCGTTTCTGACGCTCCTCCTCCGCCTTGAGCTGGGCCTCCCTCCGCTGCCGGTTCAGTTCCTCCTTCCGTTCCTCTTCCGCCCGAAGCCGGAGATAACAGCGTCCGCAGAGGACGATCCCCTCGGTGGAGTAGAGATCGTCGTAGTAGCTCTGCTCGCACTCCGGGCAGATGTAGAGCCGCTTCAACCTCCCCCCTTCGATCAGCTTGCAGGCGATCATCCGGTGGGTGATCGCTTCCCGCTGTTTCCGGCCGATCAGCTTCTCGAAGAAGGTAAGCGGCTTCACCTCTTCGCACTCATCCCCAAGCTCGGCGGCCAGACGGACGATCCGCTCGCTCAGACCCCGATCCTGGGTGATCAGCATCAGGTTGAGGTTGGCTCCGATCCTTCGGAAGAGCTCCACCAGATGGTCGTCGGCGATCCCGCCGCTGCCGGTGTCCCCGAGCCGGACGATCCGTTTCCTCGCCAGGGTCCTGATCAGATCCGGGCGGATCATCGCCCGGATGCGGACATCCGGATCCTTTTCCGGGTTGTTCTTCAGCCCGTAGAGCTCCTCCATCGTCTTCTCGAGGATGATGAGCCGTTTCTTCCGGCGTTTGAGAATCGTTTCGCTGTCGGCGACGAAGTGGAGAAACCAATCCTTCTGGATGATCGGGGCTGTGTCGACGTAGATCTCGTCGAAGACCCGGATCTGTTCATCGAGGGTCAGAAGATACTCCTCATCGTCCGTTCCATAGGTGGTGAAGACATTGAGCCGGCTCGCCACCACCTCATGGTAGAACGCCAGGCTTTCATCGTCCCGCTGCAGGGAGGAGGGACTGATCCCCGCTCCCTGCAGCACCGTTCGGATCCTTCGGTCGCTCACCTTGAATTCGTCAGCCAAGGTGGATATCACCGATGATTTTCTTGTTCGTTGGTGCGTCTGCATCGTCTAGCTGGATTGCTTTTCCTCCACAATCCGTCGCGCTTCTTCAGGACGGAGACTCAGCGCTTTCTCCTCATCTTTCTTGTATTCGTCGGGCAGAGCGATATTGCTCGCACCATGCTTCAGGTAGAAGCCGTATCGCCCGTTGTGGAGGGCGATCTTCTTGCCGTCGAGCTCACCGAGCTCTTTCAGGGGGACGGAGGCGGTCCGGGCCCCTCGTTTCCTTCCCCCCTTCGCTTCCTCTTTGGAAAGCAGCTCAAGGGCCTCCTCCAAGGTGATGTTGAAGAGCTGCCTGTCCTTGTCCGTCCGGTTGAGCCTGCGCGTCTTGTCGCCGCAGGAGATGTATGGACCATACTTGCCTTTCGTCGCGACCACCTCGACACCGTCCTTGTCTTTGCCGAGGGAGCGCGGCAGGCTCAGGTAGCGGGTCGCGATCGCCCCGTCCTCTTCCTGACCGCCCTCCAGGACCCACGTGGGGACCGATGCCCGCTTGGCATCCTTGCCTTCCCCCTCCTGCCAATAGGGGCCGAACCGTCCGCTGAGCAGCCGGATCGGCTCGCCGGCATTGGGGCCGGGTCCGAGGGTCTTCACCTCCGCCTGGCGCTTGCCGTTGGCGATCAGGGTCTTCACGTCGGCGTCGGTGATCGAGCCGGGGGTCCACTCGTACGGCAGGCTGAGCAGCTGCCCGTCTTCGAGGGCCACATACGGTCCGTAGGGGCCGATCATGATCGGGTTCGCCTCATCGATGTGACGGAGGTTCAGCGTCTTCGACTCGCTTTTGTTGTCCAGGGTCAGCTGCTGCCGGTTCCTCTCCATCAACCCGTTTTCACCGAGGAAGAACTCCTTGAGGAACGTCTCCTTCTTCAACGCGCCCTCGGCGATCCTGTCGAGATCCTCCTCCATCCGGACGGTGAAGTCGTAGTCGATGAACTGCTCGAAGTTCGTCTCGAGGAACTGGCACACCCCGAAGCCGATGAAGGTCGGAACGAGAGCGTTGCCCTCCTTGACCACATACGTGCGGTCCAGCAGGGTCTTGATGATCGTCGCGTAGGTCGAAGGCCGGCCGATCCCCCGCTTCTCCAGCTCCTGGACGAGCGACGCTTCGGTATACCGGGCCGGCAGGCGGGTCCGGTGCTCCACCGCCTCCAGGTTCTTCAGCGGACAGACCTCCCCTTCGCTCAGCCGGGGAAGAATCTTGTCCTTGTCGATCCCATTGTCCTCCGCTTCTTCGACGTACGCGCGGATGAACCCCGGGAAGACGACCTCCGTGCCGCTCGCACTGAAGGTTCCCGCCCCCGCTTCGATCGTCGCCGTGGTCGTCGCCTTCTGCGCATCCGCCATCTGGCAGGCCAGCGTCCGCTTCCAGATCAGCTCGTAGAGAGCCAGCTCCCGGCCGGCCAGGCGGGTGTCCTCGGGATGGACGAAGGCGTCCCCTGCCGGACGGATCGCTTCGTGGGCCTCCTGGGCCTGGGAGCTCTTCGACTTGAAGTATCGGGCCTTGGGACTGAGATACTCCGTTCCGTAGAGCTCCTCCACCTGGGCGCGGGCCGCCATCGTCCCCTCCCGGCTGAGCGAGGGGCTGTCGGTCCGCATATAGGTGATATAGCCGCTTTCATAGAGGCGCTGGGCGATTCTCATCACTTCCGAAGCGCTGATCCTGAGCTTCCGCGTCGCATCCTGCTGGAGGGTGCTGGTTGTAAAGGGGATGGAGGGCCGGGTGATGAACGGCTTGCGCTCGATCGCGGTGACGACGAATTCCTCCCCCTGCAGCTCCTTGACGATCGCCCGGGCTTCCTCCTCTCCGAGGCGGAGCGTTCCCTCCTTCCCCTTGTAGCGGCCGGTCGCCGCGTCGAAATCCCTGGAGGAGGCGATCGCCCGGTCCTGATAGGTGACCAGCTTCGCCTCGAAGAGCTCGCCCTTGGCGTTGGCAAGCTCGGCGCTCGCATCCCAGTAGGTGTTCTGTTCAAACGCGATCCGCAGCCGCTCCCGGTCCACGGCGAGGCGCAGGCCCACCGATTGGACCCGCCCGGCGGAAAGCTTCTTGTTGGAGAGCTTCTTCCACAGCGTGGGGGAAAGGGTATACCCGTAGAGCCGGTCGACCAGGCGCCTGCCCTCCTGGGCATGCACCAGGTTCTCGTCCAGGTCCCGTCCCGTCTCAAGGGCGTTGACGATCGCCTTCTTCGTGATCTCGTGGAACACCATCCGCCGGTATGGGATCTTCGGCTCCAGCACCTCGAGAAGGTGCCAGGAGATCGATTCCCCCTCGCGGTCCTCGTCGGTCGCCAGAAGCAGCCGGTCGGCCTTCTTCAGCTCCTTCTTCAGCTCGCCGATCAGCCGCTGCTTGCCTTTGACCAGAACGTACTCGGCGGCGAAATCCCGCTCGACGTCGATCGCCATCCGATCCTCCGGAAGATCGCGCACATGCCCGTTGGAGGCTACGACCGTATAGGTTTTCGGGAGGAATTTCGTGATCGTTTTCGCTTTTGTCGGCGATTCGACGATGATCAGGGTGTTCGGTTCGCTCATGCAGACATACTCCTGAGGCACGGGCCTCAGTTCCCAAGATATACTGATCCTCCTCTCGTTTGTCAACGGATGGCGGTCGCGACGAAGACCCCGTCCTCCCCTTCGTTTGGGGAGGAGAAGACCGCCCAGCTGTTGGCTCCCAGGTCCTCGATCGAGAACCTGAGGGTCCGGGTTCCCCGCTCGTCGAGGGCGAACCTGTAGCGGCTGAGGGCGGTGTATCTCAGCGCCCCGACCCGGGTCTCCACCCGGATGGACAGATCGTCGCCCCGTGTCTGCGATTCGAGGACTTTCCACAGTCGGGGGGTGATCGCCGTGGTGTTGAAGATCTGGGCGTTGTAGCGGTAGGCGATCTCTTCGGGCCGGGTTCCGCGGTATTCGAACTGATCTCCGATCTGCCACGGTCGGACGAGGGGGAAGACCTCATGCCATTGTCCTTCATGGAGACCGTAGATGTGGTATCCGTCCCGGACGTGCTCGACTTGGTAATCCAGCACGGTCGCCCGTCCGCGATTATCCTTTCCCGTCTTGTTGACCCATCGATACCGCCCCTCCCAGCCGGAGGTGGTCACCTCGGTCGTCGAACTCTCCAGCAGGGAATCCCCGCGCTTGGCATCGACCCTGATCGCATACGGGGTGTGCGAAACGAGACCGTCGATCCGATGGGCGGGGGTGCTGACCGTCGCCCGGTAGCGGCCGTCGAGGTAGAGGTCATAGGTGAGCGCGGAGGGGATCCGGGCCCATGAGAGATCGATCCTGCTCGGCCGGATCTCGTCGACATGGAGTTCCAACGCAAGGAGAGAGCTCCCGATCAGAATGATCAGCGGGAGAAAAAGCATCCGTCTCTTCATCAAATATAGGATACCTGTTTTTTTTCATGGCCGATAGGGGTCGATCGAGGTGTTTTGCAGTTGTGGACAATCGATAAATCCCGTAAGGTAGTGCGTATGAAAACCATTCGTTGGATCTGGATCCCCACCCTGGCCCTCCTGCTCGGAAGCTGCACGGTCAGTCAACGCCTCGACTATTCGCCCGTGCCCCCGAACGCGGGCTTCACGTTCGCCGTGGAGGAGTTCTTCGTCGATGTTCTGGAGGACTTCAGCGACTTCAGCACGAGGAAAAGCGACCGCCCCGTCATCGACCAGGCGATCGACGACTTTGAACTCCTTCTGGATCGCGCCCCCTCGACGAAGGCGGTCCGGCTGGAGAAGACCGGCCATAACGCGTGGAACGGCACCTTCATCTTCACCGACGTGGAGAACCTGGTCCGCGACCTCGGAGCCCCGGAAGGCCAGCAGCTCCTCAAAGCGACGGACGACAGCCTCACCTTCTATCTGACCCTGGAGACCTATCCCCAGCTCGTCCCGATCATCCCCTTCCTGGCGGATGAGAACTTCGAGGCGTTCGGACCCGAATACAACCAGGGCCTCAGCGAGGAGGACTATCTGGAGATGATCAGCTTCATGCTCGGCGAGGAGGGACCGCCGGCGATCGAGAAATCGACGATCACCTTGCGCGTCACGACCCCGAAGCCGATCCGAAGCATGGTCAACGGCCGGAAGCTCGATCAAACGACCTACGAATTCAGCTTCCCCCTGATCGACTTCCTGTTGCTCGCCGAACCGATCACCTTCACGGTGAGGTGGTGAGAAACGTTCTTCACACGTTGAACTTGAAATGGATCACGTCCCCGTCCCGGACGAGGTACTCCTTGCCTTCAAGGCGGAGCTTTCCGGCGACTCGGACCTTCTGTTCGCTTCCGTGGGCGAACAGGTCGTCACAGCTGTAGATTTCGGCCTTGATGAACCCCTTCTGGAAATCGCTGTGGATGATGCCGGCCGCCTGGGGGGCCTTTATCCCCGCCTTGAAGGTCCAGGCCCGGTTTTCATCGCTTCCGGTGGTGAAGAAGGTCCGAAGCCCCAGGATGCGATAGGCGCTCCGGATCAGCTTGTTCAGACCCGATTCCCGCAATCCGACCGCCTCCAGAAACTCCCTCCTCTCCTCCTCCGTCTCCAGCAGCGCGATCTCGCTTTCGATCTTGGAACAGATCACCACCACCTCCGCCTCCTCCTCCCCGGCGATCCGTCTGACGGCATCCACATGGGCGGAGTTTCCGTCGATCCCCTCTTCGTCCACGTTGCAGACGTAGATCACCGGCTTCACGGTGAGCAGGTGCAGGTCGGAGATCAGCGCAAGCCGATCCTCGTCGAGCTTCAGGCTTCGGGCGCTTTTGCCCTCCCTCAGCGCTTCAAGAAGCCGCTCGAGAACCGGAAGGACCTCCGCGGCATGTTTCTGCGCCTCCTTGGAGAGCGAGCGCGCTTTGGACACCTTCTCGTGGCGCCTGGTCACCGTGTCCAGATCGGCGAGGGCCAGCTCGATATTGATCGTCTCGATATCCCGCGCAGGATCGATCCCGCCGTCGACGTGGACGACGTCCGCGTCCTCGAAGCAGCGGACCACGTGGGCGATCATCCCCACCTCCCGGATCGAAGCCAGGAACCGGTTTCCCAGCCCCTCGCCCCGGCTCGCCCCGGCTACCAGGCCGGCGATGTCGATGAACTCGACGGTGGCGGGAATCTTCTTCTTGCCGGGAATGAGTTCGGCGATCCGCTCCAGGCGGGAATCCGGAACCGCGACGATTCCGACGTTCGGATCGATTGTGCAGAACGGATAGTTCGCCACATGGGCGGGAACACTGGTGAGTGCCGAGAAGAGGGTCGATTTTCCGACGTTCGGCAAGCCGACGATACCGCAATTGAGTCCCATAGCAACCTCTGATTCTTCAACCGGGAAGAGTGTAGCATATATTGACCCGCGCGTTAACCACGCCCTATAGTGACCTGGTGAGCAGACTTCTCCATACCCTTGAGCACGAGGTGCTCGCCGCCCTGTTGCTGATCCTCATCGACGAAGACGAGTCCCGCCGGAACGCCGAGCTCCGCAGCGAAGAGCTCGCATCCCTGGTCGACACGATGGGGCTGGAGGTCCGCCACATCGAGTTCGTCCCCCTTCGGGGTGAAACCGGCGCCACCCTCATCGGCAGCGGGAAAGTGGCTGAAATCAAGGAGCTGCTTGAAGAGCTTGAAGCGGACGTCGTCATCTTCGACCGCCCGATCTCCCCGCGGGTCCAGCGCAACCTGGAGGAGATCTTCCAATCCGCGGTGATCG